>JAPUFZ010000120.1 GCA_027293245.1 Gammaproteobacteria bacterium | reverse complement strand
GTAGATGGGTTTACATGTGCGCCATGATCAGGCGTAAAAGCAACCACGTGGCCCCTGTCTTTCCAGTGCTGATTCGCTGCTTCTGCCATTTTTATGAAGTCCCGAATATGCCGCCGAAGTGCCTGAATACATATTGGGGAGAAAGGTTCACTTTGATGAAGGTTATCATCATAATCTGCCTGGTATGCGATGATGACGTCATATTCGTCTCCCCGAATGACTTCTAAAGTCCGTTCGCAGACAGCCGCATCATTTTTTTCGGAGAAGTAGGCTATATCACGATTTCTGAAAATCATATCGATACTGCTGTCCTCTACGGAGACAATCGCAACCCTCTTATCGGCGCGAACTAACGCATCGAACAAAGTATCACATTCCAGTACCGGTTTCGTATAACTGTGAATTCCATGCACATCCGGTTGCACTCCGGTAAAAATTGAGGCAAAGCATACCGGCGTTACCGGGGGAAACGCAGCGCGTAAAGGAACACGCAACGGAACCAGTGGCAATATTTTACCCAAATCGCTTTCATGTGATCCCCATAAATGTGCGCCGAGAGCATCCTGTGCGATAACCAGGCATTTCTGCAAAGGAATATCTTTCTGTTCCAGCGTAGAAATAACCATATCCAACGCTGGTTCCTCCGATATACCAGGGGCCTTTACGCCAAGGAGCTGACAGATAGTGGGGGTCAACGAAGCGATAGAACCTTGATGAGGGGGAAATTTCATTTAATGCTCCTGATACTAAAATTTAATTCATCGGGTCGAGTGGGTAAACCGGCCGTTGCAAATTTCGATAAGACAGTTTCGAGGCATCAGGCGTACAAAGTGCCCCGCTGTCACAAACAATAATCTTGCCTGCAATCGGCTCGAAGGCAGCGCGAAAATGCTGCATGGATTTCAACCGTAACAATAGAATTCAGCACCAGGAGATAAAATAGTATTGCTTAAAACTTTAGAGGTATCGAAGATATAAACGGCCAATCTCAACTATATCATTATCGGCCTAACCAGGGCCCCTGGCTACGAGTGATTTTCAGAAAGCGAAATTGACCCAAATAGCATTATTATGTATTTTGGCGTCATCGCCGTGGTACCAGCCTGAAAATAGTGCAGGGTGGCTACGCATTACTGACGGTTCATACCAAAAAATTTGTGCAGATGATATTCCTGATGTTTCTCTACAAATACTCAGTTACCGATCGTTTCATCCGTGGACTAGGCAATATAAAGCATTTTTTCAGGAGCTTGATCTGGATGCCATATCCGCAGCCGCCGATATTATATTGAAAACCATAACGGAGTTTCATGACTGTGAAAACAAGATGCCTGATTTGATCAAGTCTTCGCTAAGAATTAGTTGAGCCAGTCGGGATGGTAGATTCATCATCAATTATTGACCGACTGACCAGTTTCGTAGGTGCATTAACCCTGGAAGACGTACCTCCAGCGGTTGTCGATGAAGCCAGGCGCTGTGTGCTGGATACGCTTGGAGTGATTGTTGCCGGCCAGAAAACCGGGCTTGCCAGGGCTGTGATGGAGCACTCGCAGCAAACCTATAGAGACGGTAGATCACACATACTCGGGACTGGTATTGCGATGCAAGCAGTGGGCGCAACCCTGGTAAACGCTGCCGCCGGACATGCCTACGATTTCGATGATACGAGCTATACCGGTATCATGCACGGTTCCGTCGCAGTGCTGCCGGCTGCGTTTGCCATGGCCGAGCAACAGGGAGCAGGGGGTAAGAAACTACTGGAAGGGTTTATTGCCGGCGTCGAAGTTGAGTACGCCATGGCCGAGTATTGTACTACGCACCTCTATTACAAGGGCTGGTGGACTAGCGGTGTTTACGCGCCACTGGGAGCTGCTGCTGCGGCTGCAAGAATCCTTGGGCTGGATGCGTATCAAACCGCGAATGCGATGTCGATCGCGGTTGGCAATTCCAGTGGAATGAAAGTGTCCTTTGGTAGTGATGCGAAACCGCTTGGAATCGGAATGGCGGCCAGTACTGGAGTCGAAAGCGCCTTGCTCGCAGCGGCTGGATTAACCGGCCCAAATAAAGTTTTTGAAGGCAAGAATGGATTTTTGTCGCTTTTCAATGGCAATCAACACTCAACTGAAACCGATTTACAGCTAGGCGATAAATGGCGCCTGACCGATCCTGGCATTTTATTCAAGTCATTCCCGGTTTGCTCTGCCGCCCTGGCCGGTGCAGAACTCGTAGCCAGGCTACTCGAGCGCCATCAAATTAAGCCGTCAGACGTTGTCGAAGTGACCTGTGAAGTTCCGCCCCTGGTGGGCATCAGTCTAATTTACGATCATCCGGAATCAATCCGGGAAGCCCAGTTCTCGATGCCTTATGCGGTTGGTTGTATTCTCGCCTATGGTGACATAAACCTGGAACATTTGACTGAAGATGTATTATCCCAGCCAGAATTGCAACAGCATATGCAAAAAGTGACGATGCAGGTACCTGATTATCTAAAAAACGATGCCACTGTTCTTCTCAGATGCCCCGAGGGAGCCGGAATAACTATCACTACGCGATCGAATCAACAGTTCAGTGACTTTCTCGATCGCCCAACCGGAATGCCTGGTAACCCGGTCAGCGACGATGCGCTGGAAAATAAATTTTGTGCCTGTTTCCGCCATGGCGGACTCCCCGGGGAACAGGCGTTGCGGGTCGCCGAAAGGATCTGGAGGCTTGAAACCATCGACGACCTGTCCGGCCTTCTAGACTGATAATTATCAGGACGATCCCCGCAGGGAGGCATAACTTCAGGCGAATGGAATAAATTTCCCCGATTCCCAGTCGTAAGAGCTGAGTTCCGGGATCGCAATGTCGACGTACCAGCCGTGCAACTGCAGATCGCCAGATTCGACCCGCTCGCGAACCCACGGAAACGTGGTCAGGTTCTCAAGCGATACCAGGACTGCATTCTGCTCGCAGGCGCGGGTGCGCGCCTCGTGACTGGCTTGCGACATGGTTGCCAGCACGCGACGGTGGGCGGCCGCGAGCATCGATACCCAGGAGGGTACGTATTTGAAGGTATTGTCGCCGGGATCGGGTGCCATCATCATCTTGATACCGCCGCAATGGGCATGACCGAGCACCATCAGGTGCTTCACGCTGAGACCCAGTACCGCGAACTCGAGTGCTGCGCTGGTACCGTGAAAAGTGCCTTCCTGTTCCATCGGTGGTACCAGGTTGGCAACATTGCGGATTACAAACAGATCACCAGGATCCGCCTGGAACAGTATCGCTGGGTCGACGCGAGAATCGGAACAGGCGACGACTGCCACTTCTGGCCGCTGGCCACGGGCGACCAGGCTCTCGATCAATGGCCGGCTCGCCTCGTAGGATCCGTCCCGGTAATTCCGGTAACCCTTCATTAGCTTATCGACCCCGGACTGATTACCAGATCGGTCCCCGGTCATGGGTCGTTGTTCCAGATCATAGCTCGCACAAGATACTCCATTGTTGATATCGTGGTTAGTTTAAGCGACTGGCAAAACAGAGGTTACGGTAATTACCAGGGAATATAATAACCGATTTTAAATATGGCATCGGCAGTTTACCCGTCCTGCCACCATCGGCAGGTTGGTTTATCTATCCGGGAAAGTCTGATTTACCCAGTGGCTCCCTGAATTATCTAAACCGTCTCGAACTGAAGGATTTTATGCTGTGGCTCGGTTCTTCCAGGTTGAGGAGCTCGGCGATCAATTTTCCGGTGATGCCGGCCAGGGTCAGGCCCAGGTGATGGTGCCCGAATGCGAACAGTATATATTCCGAATGTGGACTGTAGCCGATGACCGGTAATGCGTCCGGGAAGGTCGGCCTGAAACCGAGCCACTCCTGGTCGGGACTCTCGGGCAGGTCGAACATTTGCCGGCTCTTGTGTACCAGGAAATCCAGGTTACGCGGGGTCATGGTTTGACCATAACCGGCAATTTCGACTGTTCCGGCAATACGTAATCCCTGGTCCATTGGTGTCGCATACATGCCCGCCGCCACCCAGCTTATCGGGCGATTGATCAGGGACTGCCTGTCGGCATATTGCACGTGATACCCGCGCTCAGTATCCAGCGGCAGGCGGTGA
>JAPUFZ010000012.1 GCA_027293245.1 Gammaproteobacteria bacterium | reverse complement strand
TGCGGCGTTGCAACAACGGATTCCTCGTCGATTCTAGACGCCGATTTTTCAAGAACTGCGATCAGGGAGTCTTCTACAACGAGAACCTCGAACTCCTTCTCAGCGGGGAGCACATTGTCGTCAACCAGCGTCACCTCGGTGTCGATCTTCTGCCCCGCTTGCTGCGCTACGACTTTATGCGCCACTTCTTTTGGTGGAACATTCAGTTGCTCAGATTCGCCAGTCGCATCGAGCGTCATCGTATCAGTTGCAGGCACGCTTACTGACAACATCGACATCTGAGTACTATAGGCTCGCCAGGCCGTTAAATGAGGGGTAGCCGCGACTTCATCCTCGAGCGGAATACTGAGCACTTCATCCATATTAAGACGATGCATATTGTCCCGAGTAAATGCCTGGGGATTGGTATTCCAGATCGCATACATCCACTGGTAGATCGTAAGCTCACCATTGTCCGTAGCCACGGCACGCGCCACTCGCCAGATGGAGTTACCATTAATTGTGGGGCCATACTCACGTCGCGGTTCGATAGCACTGCTACCAACAGCGCTCTGCACTGACTCACCTGCTGGCCATTCAGTTGCCGCAGTCTCTGCCGGCACGACGTCACCCGATTCAACATCACCCAATTCGACATCGCTAAGAGCGATGGGCTTCCGCACCTTTAGATCATTTTGCCCACTGGTCTGCTCTGCATCCGCGACACTTGCTTCGCCAGTTTCGCTGTCTTCATCGGCGCGCAAGAATTCCTGGTAGGCAGGCGGGTCAACCAGGACATCATAATTTCGCGATACTGCGTTGTTGTCCCATTTAACCTCGATACGAAATTGAAACAGGGGGTCGGATATTATTTCCCGGGTGTACAAATCGATAACGGCAGTATCGGCATCCATGCGCTGGAGTCGATATTCTATCTTCGATTTGGAATCACTATCGATGCGTATCGAGAAAAACTCGGGATCAAGATCGATGCCGTCCATACCTCGCAAGGTAACACTCGCCTTGAGTGGAGAGGCCAGGCTTGACTGGACATTCAGGTCACCAAGCCCGAGACCGAGCCCAAAGCTGCTCGACGACCACCAAAGGGTCGCAACAGTTAGCGCAACAACAAAAACTCGAATAAACATAATCGATCCCGCCTGGATCAGCACATATGGTTAAAAGTGTAGTACAGGTAACGATATTTTCATTTTCAAGCCTTGCTGCTGGCGTCAAACTCGCGCGCTCAATACCAGGTCCGCCGCCTCGCAAAGTCAGCATCGACTTAGTTCATATTTTTGTAGGGATTATTCGAGTTCGCACAGACATACAGCGCAGGGTCGGTTAGGCGTTCACAATATCGATACCGGGCGTGGAATCAACTGGTTCCAGAAACGAAATAATAATGCATTTTAAACGCCTGAAAACACATGACAGATGCCTGTTAAACGTTTGTTGTGAATAACAATTTATCCTTCTCCGCCAACCTGCAATCCCGCCGCGCCAATCGCCGAAATCGATTATGCAACAACAAACTTCGCGACTAGTATCCAGTTATCGAATAAAAGGCAAACCGAGAAGACAATGAAATTCTTTAACAACATCAACAAAAAATCAAACGCCGCCACGCTCGTCATGCATGGGCTGGCAAACGAGGAAACCGCCAGCATCAAGCAAATCATGGATTGCATTTATTTACTGGCAAACGGCTTAGGTGAAACCTGGAAGACAGCAAGCAAGGAATCGGCCGCTGGCATGGTTTTAGTGGTGCTTGCAAAAAATATCGAACTGAAAAACTACCTGAACAACAACGGCTGGAAGCTGGTGCTGAGTTTTGTTCGCAGCAACCCGAAGATTGCGCGAGATATCTCACCCCGAACCCTGGGCCAAATATTCGCCTACCAGGCAACTGCGCAAGAGCCCATGTTGATGGGCATCTGATCCAGTCGTAACTTCCGGCCTGATGCCTGCGGCAGGGGCTACCGCCGCCGCATTGCCGACGGCCTCATCAACTCAGATACTTCGTGCCATCACTCGGGCCGAGACAAGCACAGTGCTTCGCCAAAACACTACGGCCCGCGACATCGGAACCGTAGGGACCCGTTCATGTCCACCGAGTGCCGGACGGTTAGAGAACAACAAAAGTTTATAGCCCGCAAAGCTTCTGCAAAGCTCAAGCTTTATCAAACCCTCGGGATACCCTCTCTAAACAGAATACCGTTACTAATATCACCTCGGCATCCGTTGTGCTAATTTATTTAGCAGGCTTAACCGGCAGAAGAAATAAAATCAATGAAGCGGCTCTGGCAAATATTGGCGATCCTTACCCTGGCAAGAACGACCATGGGTTTTCAGTTTCAATCAGTCGCTGCCGTTGGGCCTGTATTAACTTCTGATGCAATCGTCTCATACACCGAGCTCGGTGTACTGATCGGAATCTACCTGCTACCGGGTGCATTGTTTGCACTCCCGGGAGGTTGGCTGGGAAAGCGTTTTGGTGATAGGCGTGTTGTCATGTCCGGATTGGCAATGATGACATTGGGCGGTGTGACGCTCGCACTGTCTGATGCCTACGAGATCATGCTCGCCGGCAGACTGGTTTCCGGGATTGGCGCCGTTTTGTTCAATGTTCTGGTGACAAAAATGGTAACCGACTGGTTTGCCGAACATCGCATAGCAACGGCCATGGGTGTATTGATATCGAGTTGGCCGCTCGGTATCGCAATAGCACTTTTGATCATGGGTCCCCTGGAGAATATGTTCGGGCTCAGGTTAGCGTTTTTCGTTCCAGTAGTGCTATGCGCAATCGCACTACTATTGATCGCTACAATTTATTCCAGTCCACCTGGGCCCGCTGAAATTGTAAAGCTGGCAGATGAACCAGCGGCGCCGAAACTGAGCGGCTATGAACTGCGAGGCGTTGTGCTGAGTGGGTGCATCTGGTGTTTGTATAATATCGCATTCATTTTGCCACTGAGTTTTGGACCCGAGTATCTGGTGTCGAAGGGAGTAGAACTGACCTCGGCAGGCGCAATCGTCAGTTTGACCAGTTGGCTATTCATACCCGCACTACCGTTGGGCGCGTTGATTGTTGAACGAATAGGGCGCCCTGTGCCGACGATGGTGGTGAATTTTATGGTCATCGCATTTTTCCTCTGGATGATTCCATTTACATCGTTTCACATTTTGATGTTCACATTGCTGGGCATTGTTTTCGCACCTGCCGGTGGACTGATCATGGCATTACCAGCACAAATACTGAAGACTGAAAACCGAGCAGTCGGCATGGGGATTTTCTATACCATTTACTACCTGGGTATGGGAATATTCCCGGCGCTTGCGGGCACTATTCGAGACATCACCGGTAACCCGGCAGCACCCTTATTTCTCGCGGGCATGGCGATACTCTGTGCGGCCCTCGCGTTGGCAGGCTTTCGCATGAATCAGATCAGGTACGTGAATAGCATTTCAGCAAGCCAGTAATTTCAGTTTCGCGGCCCATTCGGGTACACAATGCTTTATTAGGGAATGCTAAACCTGGTTATTGAACACCTGCAGAGTTTAGTATCATGTTTCCGTAAGCACTACAACACGGATCCAAAGTTCATGGCCAGGATATTATTTGCGTGGGAGTGTGGCGGCGGCATAGGCCACCTTACCCGTTACAGTGACCTCATTGATCGATTGATTGCGGATCGGCACGAAATTCTTTTTGCTGCCCGCTCTCTTTCAAGTGCCACCAGAGTTTTTGCTGGCAGGGCAGTGACCCTGATGCAAGCGCCGGTTCGGATGGAAGATTTAAAAGAGCGAGTTCCGTCGCCCAGATCCTATTTGCATGTCCTGAAAAACCAGGGCTTTGCCGACCCCGACGGTCTGAAGGGGCGGTTCAATGCCTGGTTGGCTTTGTACAAGATGTGGCAGCCGGAATTGATCGTTTGCGATCACAGCCCCAGCGCTGTATTTACGGCGCAGCAATTTCGTGGCGCGAAGCTGGTTATAAGTGGCGGAGG
>JAPUFZ010000119.1 GCA_027293245.1 Gammaproteobacteria bacterium | reverse complement strand
CTCGATGATAGCGTACAGCTATGGCAAGGTGCTGCTCACCCCGGGACAACGTATCGGCTTCCTGGCCTTGCCGCCGCAGATGCCGGAACGGGAAGAGCGGCGGCAGCAGATCATAACCGCCCAGATTGCCGGCGGCTGGTTGTTTCCCACGGCGCTGCTGCAGCATGCCATCGGCGATCTGGACAAGCTGTCTATCGACTTGACCGAACTGGAATTCAAGCGTGATCTAATGGTGGCTGGCCTGAGAGATGCCGGCTACGAGGTGCACCCACCGGACGGCACATTTTTCCTGCTGCCCAAAGCACCGATGGAAGATGATATGGCATTTGCTGAAATTCTCGCGGCCCATAACCTGTTCGTGATGCCCGGAACCATATGCTCCATACCGGGTTACTTCCGTATCACTCTGACATCGAGCAGGGAGCGCCTGCAACAAAGCCTGGGGGCCTTTGCCGCTGCAAGAGCATCGGTAAGCCCCTAGCCCGCATTTTGCACGAATGAACACGGCATCGAAATAATACTCTGGAGTGATGAATGAGTTATGTAGTGGCTAACCGGGTGTTTGTGAAACAACAGTACACCCGGGAATTTGAACAGCGATTTAAAAACCGCGCGGGTCAGATCAACCAACAACCTGGATTTGTGCTGATGGAGGTACTAAGGCCGCAGTCAGAAAAAACCCCGTACGTGGTTTTGACCCATTGGGACAGCGAACAGGCCTTCCACAACTGGGTCGGCAGCGACGATTTTAAACTGGCGCATCAAAACCCAATGAGTAAAGACGCTTTTCTTGAAGGTGGCGGAATAGAACAGTACGAGGTCGTTGTTTCTTCAAGCGACGATAGTAAAGGTTAGTGGTCTGTCCCCTGTGATTCATCTGCCCTGTTATTTAATCTGGCATACCAGCAAATTTGAGCGCTGCCTTGCGGCGCAATTCAAATTTCGGATCACTAAATGGCATACCTTCGATGTAAGCAGCCGATGAAAATCCGGGGTCGATGGCAAGTAGCTTACGCACGGCCTGCCGGGCCCGTGTCTCGTCGCCCGTTTCACCAAAAATCATGGCCTGGCTAAAGTAACAAAGGGATAAATGAGGATCGATATTGACGGCCTCCTCAGCCTTTGCAATTGCCAGATCGTATTGCTTCAGCATCCAGTAACAGAGTGAATTTCCATAGGGATACCAGGCCGGGTAAATCGGGCAAAGTTCCATCGCTTTTTCAGTATATTTGATGGACTGCTCGGGCCTGCAACAGACCCTTAAACTAATGGCAGCTATGGCGATCGTATTGGCTTCGCTATTGGCATAAAACAGCGCTTTTTCGGCCAGTTCGACGGCCTCGTCAAACTCGCGCTTTGAAATCATTATCAGGCTACGCGTCGCCAGTGCCGAAGCATTCAAGGGATCGAGCGCCACCGCCCGATCACTGGCTTCAATGGCCAGAGCCAGTGACGCCGGACGCGAAGGACTCCAGCCATTGTTGAGTGATTCCTTAAAGTGAGCCGTGGCCAGTGAACTCCAGGCCAGTACGTAGTTCTTGTCAAGCGCAACCGCTTTTTTCAATTGTTCGCGACCCCGGCGAACCGAAATTTTCCGATGTTCCAGCATGGCTGACTCACCCTGGAAGGTCAATTGCCAGGCTTCAATATTGTCGGTGCCACGCGATACCAGCAAGGCCTGTTCACCTTCTGTCAGTTCAACTTGCAGTGCGCTGACAACATCTTTTGTGACTTCATCCTGAAGCTCAAACAATGCCTGGTTTTCACGGTCATAACGCTGAGCCCAGAGATGCTGTCCAGTGGCCAGGTCGATCAGTCGGACCGATATCCGTAGTCGTTGTTCATCGCTTTGCACACTGCCTTCCAGTAAATGACTGACGCCCTGTTCCCTGGCGTGTTGAACATGGTCGCCGTCGAAGTCTTTTCGCGCTTTCACCGCAGGGTATGCAACCACTGTCAGTTTCGAAATTTTCGATAAGGTGGTGGTGATATCCTCGGTTATTCCATCGGCTATATAGGCTTGTGCGGGGTCGTTAGAGAGATTGCTGAATGCCGTAACGGCCAGGAAAGGTCTGGGCGCGGCCATTGTCGAGCCGCTGACCGCATTGAAGGCATTGCGCTTTGGAGCTGGTATAGCTCCAGATCGATACATTTCACGCGAGGGGCTAATCTCGACGCTTGCACTGAAAATAAAGCCTTTCTTGTGCACGGTGCGAATATATTGCTGCTTTTGGCCATCATCACCCAGCACCTGGCGAGCGACTTTGATCATACTGCTTAACGCTGAATCGGTAACGACTCGACCTTGCCAGACTTCCTCGTTCAATTCGTTCTTACTGATCAGACGCCCCCGGTTTTCCATCAGAAAAACCAGCAGTTCAATGACTTTGGGCTGCGCGGGTACCGGATTGCCATCGCGACATAATTCAAAACGATCCGTGTCCAGGATAAATTCGTCAAAAACAAACTGCATACGGGTTAAGCCCTGTGGAAATGGCTTTGATTGTAGTCATCAGGATAACCATACTAACCCAGGCGATCAGTTTCACCACAAATTAATCATGTTTTAATCAGCCCACGCTCAAGTCCTGTTTCGACTGTTCTCGTAAGATTCTCCCTGATCAGTTTGCTTTTAATCACATTAGAGGAGATGAAAATGAGTGAAATAACTTTAATAGGACTGGGTTCGATGGGTCAGGCGATTGCCAAAGCCCTGCTCGATCATAATGTTGCACTAACCGTGTGGAATCGCACTGCCGAAAAACGCGAGGCGCTGGTAAACCTGGGCGCCAGGGGCGAATCCGACCTGGGCCAGGCGATAAGCGCGAGCCCGTTAATCATAATTTGCGTTAGCGATTACGCGATAACCCATGCGTTGCTAGATCAATCTGAAATTGTGCCTTTGCTTCGGGGTAAAACCATTTTACAACTGAGTACCGGAACGCCGGGCGAAGTGAGAAAGGCGCATCAATGGGTAATCGAACAGGGAGGCCGGTATCTCGATGGATCTATCATGGTTTACCCACAAACCGTCGGCACCGAAGCAGGACAGCTACTGGTATCGGGTGCTGAAGCCGTCTACAGGGACTGTGAAACCTACCTTGGTCTGTTGGGTGGCGATGTACGTTACCTGGGCGAAGAAATTGGAGCGGCGGCGGCCCTCGATCTCGCCGTGGTGTCCCGACTAACGGCGATTACCCCTGGCGTCATTCATGGCGCACTGATTTGTGAAGCGGAAGGCGTCTCTCTCGAGCAATTCGCGGCAATGTATCCACCCGGGGATCGGGCTTACTCACTGGCAATGACGATACACAATAATGACTTCGAATCAAACATCGCGGCTTCGGTTAATGTTGCGATTGGAGTAGCCACGAGCATTAAACGCCAGTCCCAGGAGCTCGGGATCAATAGCGATTTCCCTGATTTCCAGTTGAGCCTGTACAAGCGGGCCGTTGCAGCCGGTTTTCAAAATCAGGATACCGCCTCGCTGATCAAGGTATTGAGAGCTGATACCAGGAACTGAATTTCGCGGTGAAAAGACGAAACAATCGAGACGGCGCTGCCCGGGTCGGTCCCGACCCGGGAGCGCATTGGATCTTATACCCGTAAGGCTGGCAAAGACTCCGAAGCCGGTACAAAGCGCAAGGCGACACCGTTATTACACCACCGTTGTCCCGTAGGCTCGGGGCCATCATTAAACACGTGCCCCTGATGACCACCGCAGCGACTGCAATGATATTCGGTTCGCGGGAACAATAGCCCCCAGTCCTTTTTGGTTTCAGTATTGCCTT
>JAPUFZ010000118.1 GCA_027293245.1 Gammaproteobacteria bacterium | reverse complement strand
GTCGATGCCAGGTACTTCATGATTGGTCTAGTCGCCGTCCTGCTGGTGGCGGTGGCAAACCGAATGATCAAATTACCAACTGGTCTCGATAAACCCCAGGGATTTCCTGCCGGACAGGGCTCCGTGACCCCTAATCCAAACCTGGTAGAATTAAATTTGCCCGAGCATAACGACCCGGAACTGAATGCGCCCGAGGATAACGACCCTGTAGCTGATCCCGCCGTGGAAATCGGGCAGGGCAAGGCTGTAGCACAGTAGTATTCAAGAAGCTATGCCACTGATTACTATTTGAGTTATTGGTGAAAGTTGGTGGCTATGCCCTGACTCGAACGCTGATAAGTTACTGAAATTTTTGGCCGTCGCGAGCGTCGTGAGTGCAAGGCGGATTTTGGCGCAATGACGCGAACAGTACAAGCGGGTACGGGAGCGGCTTGCGCCGGAATCCAATGCCGCAATCGCGACGCGCAGCAGGCCAAAAATGGTGGCTATGCCCTGACTCGAACAGGGGACCCCATCATTATGAGTATGGTGGGGTTTCCATTAACGTATATTAATCAATAACTTACTTGTACACCCGTTGCGCTATTTTTCACTACAATGCATAACCGTGCATAACTGTCCCCTACAAATCTCCTACTAGGTGAAGCCCTACCCTCAATGCAGTATATACTCGGCGCCCAGCCTTGCTTTGCGATTTGCAAGACCTGATTCTAAATATTAGGTAGTCATGTTATTTAATTTTTTCTATTAATCAGATCTTGGCAGTAAATTTTGCGGGTCATACACACATTGCTCGACAATTACCGCCCGCCTCAATTCGCCCATCACCAGTACTTCAAGCTCGGTTCCCGGATAGTTCAATCCTGGTGTGATATAAGCAAAGGCCAGGTATTTACCTTGATCATAACCATATCCTCCCGATGAAATTTGCCCAGCTGAAACCCCTTTGTGCCAGACCGACTCTGACCCTAGCGGATCACAAAACACCGCACCAGTAGCGGGTTCGTCCAACTGTAGATAGGCAAGTACCCATCGACTCGTCGGCTCAAGCGTTTTCTCAGACCCCTGGAATCCAGAGTCGCGTGAAAATCGCGTTACATTGGCTTCGCTAATGGTCACTTCATTGGTGATTTCTTGCCCGGATCGATAAGCTTTTTCCATTCGTACCGAGTTCAGTGTGGCCGAGCCAATATGAACAATATTGGCGCTTAGCGAAGTCGACATCAATGCGTTGTAGACTTCGAGCATGCTCGCCATGGGTACGTGCAATTCCCAACCCAGCTCTCCGGTATAGGTAACCCGCAATGCACGCACATTGGCGACGCCAGCAATCGCAATATGCTGCACAGAAAGCCAGCGGAAACTCCTGTTATCGAGATCTGCACCAGTGCATTCGGCCAGAATTTTTCTCGAAGCCGGGCCCGCAAGCATAATCACGCCGTAGTCTTCAGAAACATTTTTAAAATCAACCGATTCGTCTGTCTGAACTTCTTCTTGCATCCAGTTCAGCAAAGCTTCTTCACGAACTGCTGCATAGACCAGGTAGTAGTGATTTTCGCCAAGCTTGACGATGGTAGCTTCACCCTCAATACGACCATTATTCATCATAAGATAGGTCAGCGTAATACTACCTGTATTCTGAGGCACCTTGTTCGACTGAACCCGATCAAGATAACTTTCCGCTCCGACCCCTGAAATCTCTATTTTGGAAAAGGCGGTAAGATCCGCGATTCCGGCATGGGCGCGCATGCCTCGCACTTCGTTACCGACGATGTCGAATAGGGCGCTACGACGAAAACTTTCAATGTGCTTCTGATCGACACCATCGACGGCATACCAAAAGGGGCGTTCCCAGCCATAGATATCTTCGTACACGGCCCCCTTCTCCTTTAGCAGCGCATATAGCGGTGATCGCTTCGAATGCGATGGCCGCAGACGCGGCCGGTCAAGGTGAGGATAGGGTATCTCGTGCCGTAACAAATAATCCTCTTTGGCTTTTTCGATTCTATACTCATCGTCCATGCGTGCGCCGAAACGGCGTGGGTCGAAACTACGCATCGATACATCGGCAGCGCCGTTTATCATCCACTGTGCCAGGTACTTACCCGCTCCCGGACCCCAGGCGATCCCCACCTGTGAACCACAACAAAGCCAGAAATTTTTCAACCCGGATGGTCCGAGCAACATATTGCCATCGGGGGGATGGGTAATCGCACCATGAACCACGCTCTTGATACCCCTGTCGGCAAGGATCGGCATGCGCTCAAGCGCATTTTCAAGCCACGGCATAATGCGGTCGTAATCCGGTTCGAACAACTCGTTTTCAGACTCCCAGGGGGTACCGTCGTCCCAGACCGAGGTTACATTGGCTTTTTCATATATTCCAATCAATCCGGAATTTTGCTCCATGCGGATATAGCCCGAGACTTGCGAATCATCTCGAATAACCGGCAACTCATTTTCCAGCTCTACGAATTCGGGCACCGTATCAGTAATCAGGTAATGATGTAGCATGTTGGCAATGGGTAAATCGAGACCCAGCCATTCACCGATTTGACGGGCAAAGGTACCGCCCGCGTTAACCACCATCGCTGCTTCGATATCGCCCTGCTCGGTGTGCACAATAAAACCACCCCCCTCGCGGCTTATTCCAGTCACCCGATTTTGCCGAATCACGCTTCCCCCCATCATTCGTGCACCCTTGGCCAGGGCAAACGCAACACCGGCCGGGTCGACATGGCCATCATGCGGGGTGTAAAGCGCCGCTTTTACGCCATCGAGATTGTAAAACGGATGTAGTTCGGCGATTCGTTCAGGATAAACGATTTCCATTTCATGACCCAGACCCTTGCCAACCGACAGTGTGTATTTGATCCAGTCAACTTCATCCTGAGTGTAGGCGATCCGCAAGCTACCGATTCCATGCCAGCTACAGGACTGCCC
This sequence comes from Gammaproteobacteria bacterium, assembly GCA_027293245.1. Lineage (GTDB taxonomy): Bacteria > Pseudomonadota > Gammaproteobacteria. The sequence goes on along the minus strand of JAPUFZ010000118.1, from coordinate 3,845 downwards.
CGTTTCATCCTCCAGGCGGGGATAGAGCTCGGTACCATAGGCGGCCATCCTGGCAAGGCTGTAGTGACTGACCGAGTGCGTGATCTGGCCCGCGGCATGCCAGGTGGAACCGCTGGTTAGCTCCCCTTTCTCTAACAGCACGACATCGGTATGGCCTTGTTTGCACAAGTGATAGATGAGCGAACAGCCCATCACCCCCCCACCGATAATGATGATTTTCGCACTGGATTGCATTCATCTGACTCCGTAAGATCTTATTGATCTGGAAGATGGGCGTATGATACACTTGCACCATAAAATAAATCAAGCGTACAAGTGTCCCATAAATGTTGCAGCCGAAATTGAACATCATTGCGAGTAAACCACCACGGTCACAAGAAGAAGTGATCGAAGGTCTGCTTGCCGCTTTTGACGACTTACCCGGGCAACTGCAAATTTGTGCCCGCTACATCATCGACCATCCGCACGAAGTCGGATTACAGTCGATGCGCACACTTTCAGCCAATGCCGAGGTGCAACCGAATAGCTTCGTACGTCTCGCGCGTTACCTGGGTTTCGAGGGTTACGATGCGATGCGTGAGCGTTTTCGTGATTTCGTACGCGGTGGCAGCGGCAGCTCACCCGACCGGGTGCGCTGGCTACAGGAAATGGACAGGAAAGGGGGCAGTAATGCTATTTTCGGCAGCATGGCTGAAGCCTGTCTCGAGAACACCGAGAAAATGTTTGCACAACAATCCATCGATGATCTGAACCAGGCTGTAGAGTGGATGATCAAGGCTAAGCGGGTTTTTGTGCTCGGGCTCGGGCTAGCCTATCCATTGGCTTATAATTTCTGGTATGTCGCTCGCATGGGTTTTGATCATTTTGTGCTAACTCCACGCCACGGCAGCTTGCCATCGGATGACATCATTCGCATGGATGAAAATGACTGCCTGCTGGCGATGACGTTCCAGCCTTACCGGCGCGATACGCTAAATGCGGTTGGTCAAGCGAAAAAGGTTGGCGCAAAGATAATCGGTGTTACCGATAGTAATGCAGCCGCATTGTGTCGCGAAGCCGACCTGGGGCTAGTATCACCAACGCACACACCACAATTCTTTCACTCCAATACAGCCGTTACCGCATTGCTAGAAACACTATGCGCGTTATTGGTCGTACGCGGAGGAGATCAGGCCAAGCAGTCGGTTGAAGCATTTCACGCAGCCCGGTGGGAGGCCAATATCTATGACGAATACTGATTTAAAAGCTGTCGCAGATGGGGAACAAATTGTAGGGCTCGATGCAAAGTATTTCATCGATCATGATCTGTTCAAGCAGATACTTGAAAAAGTAATTTATAAGAACTGGCTGCTCACCTGCCACAGTAGCCAATTGAGTAAACCGGGTGATTTTCTGACCCACACAGTTTTTGATCAGGATATTGTTCTTACTTGCAGTCAGGGTGGGGAAATAAAGGCCTTTTACAATGTCTGCCAACATCGTGGCCATAAACTCGTCGAAGGCAGTGGTAACAAAAAATTGCTGGTTTGTCCTTATCACCGCTGGTCGTACAACCTGCAAGGGCAACTCAAGGCAGCGCCAAATTCCCAAAACGTTCCGGGATTTGACTTATCCGCTATTTGTCTGACCCGAATTCAGGTGGAAAATTTTCTCGGCTTTATATTTATCAATATGGATCCTGATTGTAAAAGCATGGACGAAACCTACCCGGGCATTCGTAAGGAAATGCTGAAGTTATGCCCTACCGTGGAACGACGCAAGTATGCGCATCACTATGAAGCAGACGAAGGTTGCAACTGGCTAACCGCAGTTGAAAACTACAACGAATGTTATCACTGCAAAACCTGCCATGGCGCATTCGCAAAAGGCATTATTGACCCTGATACTTATACAATAGCACCTTATGGCGATATCAAGGCACTGCATCACACATCACGCGCCACACAAAGCGAACAAGCCTGGTACGATGTGAGTGGCTCCGATTATGGCAGCTTTTACTTGTGGCCAGCCTCATCGATCCAGTTTTACCCCGGCGGGGTGGTTAATAGTTTTTCCTGGAGGCCCCTCGCAGTCGATGATGTCAGGGTAAGCAGAACATTTTATTCAGATAACGGAGAGGTCGACAGAGTATTGCAAGACGTAATCGACAATGACCGTGGAACCACTTTCCAAGAAGACCTCGATATCGTCAAACAGGTCCAGCGTGGGCTGCAATCACGCGGTTACAAGCCCGGCCCGTTAATCGTCGATCCCAACGGTGGCATCGACAACGAGTTACCCATTCATAAAATTCATCAATGGCTAAAAGAAGCTGTTAGTTAAGCGGGAGAATACACTCATGTCATCAATCGCAATGGAGACTGATTCGAACTCCCAACAGGCATTATTTGAAATTGCCGACCGGGTATTACCTGGTGCCGGGCTGGGCAGTTATTCGCTTGCCAGGGATATTCGCCTGATTTATTCACATGGCAAAGGCTCGCGAATGTGGGACGTGGACGGCAAAGAATACATCGATTACGTCGGTGGTGCCGGGGCACTTATTCTGGGGCATAGCCATCCATCGGTAGTCGAGGCTTCAAAGGCGCAATTCGATCGGGGCTCGCACATGTTTGGTTCGCTGAACGATGCCGCCATACATCTTGCCGAACGTCTGGTGCAAGACATTCCCTGCGCAGAAAAAATAGCCTATGCGACCACCGGCTCGGAAGCGACCGCTTACGCGATGCGTCTGGCACGTGCGTTTACCGGCCGTGACAAAATATTGAAATTCGAAGGCGCCTACCACGGTAACCACGATTATGCGATTGTCTCTACTTTCCCGCAGCAAACCGGTGATTACCCGCAAGGCAAAGCCGACTCTTACGGGCAGCCGCAAGCAACCGTTTCGACCATGCTGGTCTGCCCCTATAACGATCTTGAAACATTGCGCAAGGTGGTTGCTGAGCACCACGCTGATATCGCAGCAATTATTGCCGAAGCAGTACAACGTATTATTCCCGCTGACCCTGAATTTTTGCAGGGTATACGTCAAATTTGCGATGAGTACGACATATTATTTGTGCTCGACGAAGTCGTTACCGGTTTTCGCCTCGGCTACGGCGGGGCTCAACAATGGTACGACGTCAAACCTGACCTTTCGACCCATGGAAAAGTCATCGGCGGCGGCGGACCCTTGTCCTGTATCGCCGGTCGTGCGGAGGTGATTGGATTATCTGACCCGAATCTAAAAGGCCAGGCTGGTTACAGTTATATGAATGGCACTCTTCACGGCAACCCGGTTGCCGCTGCAGCCACAATGGCATTGCTCGATGAACTCAGCAAGCCCGGTGTCTACGAGCGGATGAATGGCTTCGCTACCGATTTATGTCGTGAGAGTCAAAAGATACTGGAGCAACACGCTATCCCGGCAATCACCCAACATACTGGTTCACTATGGCAAATCCTGTTCATGGCTAAAACTCCCCGCAACCAGGCCGATATGCTCGCCAGCGACCAGGAAGCGATGCGCAGGCTCGATACGCTGTTAATGAAACAAGGACAATATGTACTACCGGGCGTACGTCGGTTTGTATCGACTGTGCACACTGCAGAGGATCTTGAGGACTCACTACGTGGTCTTGATATCGCTTGCAGAGAGTTTAACCAGGCATAATCGGATATGTGCCTCCGCCCAGCGCTGGAATACAGATAATGGGCAAGGGTAAAATTTATACGGCCGTACAAGGTCAAACAACCTATGGTGAAGCCATCGGTATCATCATGATGGAAACATTTATGCCTTTTCCACCGGGCAGCCCTGGAAATGCTACAACCTTTGATTACCCCGTCCGATACACTGTTGT
>JAPUFZ010000117.1 GCA_027293245.1 Gammaproteobacteria bacterium | reverse complement strand
TTGCGACCCAGGGTTTCACGCAAAGACTTCGAGATGTCGGTCATTTTCGAGAAATCGACCACACCGCGCTGATGAACCCATTGCATTAACTGCTTCGCACGAAACGGTTTTTCACCCATTTCAACGAAAAATGTTTCCAGCCCGGCACGGTTCAGATTCAGCAGGTTAATTTTATCGGTCGTGGACATCGGGTCTCGGGACTGGTTTTGGTACCAGGTACTTTCAGGCTTTACCTGGCAAGCAATAGTTGAAATAGGCAGGCGGATATCAATCAACCTGGTCAATCGACCGATTTTACGCACTATTGGCTTCAAGTAGAAGCCAAAAGCAGGAAATATTACTCAAGAATTCGATTTCCTCGATCAGCAACAGGTGAAAACAGGTTGTTCGCGTTATCTGCTCGGTTATAATTCCGTTTTTTGTGTTCGGCAACAATCAATCCACCGGCTATTCTGAAAGATTAAGGACACTATGCGCTTTGTAGAAACACGTGGTAACGATGCTAGTCACGCCGAGTCGGTAGGCTTCTGCGAGGCTATTTTATCCCCAATCGCTTCGTTTGGGGGTATTTACAGCCCGGAAACATTACCTCAACTCGACCAGGAATTTCTCAAAAGCCAGCTTTCCGCACCCTACAAGTCGCTGGCATTGTCACTGATTGCATTGCTAGGCATCGATGTTGATTCGAACATCCTACAAAAGGCAGTCGATTTATACGATACTTTTGACGATAGCGAAAACCCGGTTCCAGTGGTCAGGTTACACGACAATCTTTATATCAGCGAACTCTACCACGGCCCCACTCGCGCATTTAAGGATATAGCACTACAACCCTTTGGTCTGTTGCTCTCCAGACTGGCACAACGGCAGGATCAACAATACCTGATACTCACGGCCACCAGTGGTGATACCGGTCCCGCGGCTCTCGAAACTTTCAAAAACCGGGATAATATTCGTCTCGTCTGTCTCTATCCTAAAGGTGGCACCTCTGACGTACAGCGCCTGCAAATGGTCACGGAATCTGCCGGCAATCTGAAAGTAATCGGTATCGACGGGAATTTTGACGATACCCAGTCAGCCCTCAAATCGATGCTGGCCTCCCCGTCATTCAAACAACAATTGCAGGCGCGAGGGATCTTACTATCAGCGGCTAATTCGGTAAATTTTGGTCGTATTCTATTCCAGATCATCTATCACGTTCATTCTTACCTGGAACTGGTACGACAATCAGCAATTTCGCTGGGTGAAAAGGTGTATCTGAATGTCCCTAGCGGTAATTTCGGCAATGCGCTTGGCGCTTACTATGCTCGTAAAATGGGCCTGCCGGTGGAGCGCATTATGATTTCGTCAAATGCCAACAATGTGCTTACCGAATGGATCAATACCGGGTGCTACAATATCGGTGACAAGCCGCTGATTTCGACGACCTCCCCCGCCATGGATATTCTCAAATCATCCAATGTCGAACGCGTATTATTTGACCTATTTGGACCACAACGTACCCGTCAGTTAATGCAACAGCTCGACGAAAACCAATGCTACCAGCTCGATACCGCGGAAAGCAGGCAAATCCAGGAAATTTTTGCAGCCGATTACTGTACCGACGAAGAGGGCATGGCCTATATACGCCAAACCTTCGAAGCTGGCTATCTAATCGACCCGCATACTGCTACCTGCCTTAAATCATGGGAATTTCACACGCCGAAGTCGCTGGTGACTATCGTTTATTCAACCGCGGAATGGACCAAGTTTTCACCCGTGATCGATGAGGCGATAACCGGCAACGCAGGTAACCCGGATCAACTGGCACTCGAATCAATTGAACACGCGGCTGGAATTGAAGTACCCGAAGTTATTCGGGCGCTTTTTACCAGGCCAGTCTGCCACGATGCGGTGATCGACATAGCGGATATCGAGGCTGAAGTTATGCGCTTTGTTGGTTGCGACCGGGAATAGAGACTGATTAATCGACGTCGAGAGATTCTACCCGTATTCGGTGAATCTCTCCGTGCACGGTATCAAGCACACGAATTTTATCGATTGCCTGATTCATCTGCATTTCCCGGATTTTCTGCGTCAACATGATGATGGTCGCCTGCTCGACTCCAGCATCGGGTTCCTTTTGAAGAATAGCTTCTATCGATATATCGCTCTCGCCCATGATCCGGGTTATGTCAGCCATTACACCCGGAATATCGTCCACTCGCAGGCGTAAATAGTAAGCCGTCGAAATCTGCTCAATCGGCAATACCGGTATATCAACAATTTGGTCGGCCTGAAACGCCAGGTGTGGGACACGATTCTGTGGATCGGTAGTAATGGTGCGGGCGACATCGATAATATCAGCGATTACGGCCGAGGCAGTCGGATCGGCGCCCGCTCCTGCACCGTAATATAGCGAGGGCCCGAGTTTATCTGCCATAACCAGCACAGCATTCATGACACCATCGACATTGGCGATCAATCGCCTGTCGGGGATTAAGGTCGGATGCACCCGCATTTCAATACCCTGGTCGGTGCGCCGCGCAATCCCCAGATGCTTGATACGGTACCCCAACTGGCCAGCATAAACCAGATCCTCGGTGGTTATGCCGGCTATGCCCTCGGTATAAACAGCATCAAATTTTAACGGAATTCCAAACGCAAGTGATGCCAATATGCAGAGCTTATGCGCAGCATCGATACCTTCAACGTCAAAGGCCGGATCGGCTTCAGCGTAACCCAGCGCCTGCGCCTCCCGTAGGGCGCTGGCAAAGTCCCTGCCTTTATCTCGCATTTCGGTCAGGATGAAATTACCGGTGCCATTAATGATTCCAGCCAGCCACTGGATATGATTCGCACTCAGGCCCTCGCGTATCGCCTTAATGATCGGTATGCCACCCGCGACTGCGGCTTCAAACACCACGTTTACACCTTTTGCCTCTGCCGCCGCGAATATTTCATTACCATGCAATGCGATTAAAGCCTTGTTCGCCGTCACCACGTGTTTGCCATTTTCGATCGCTCGCAGCACCAGTTCGAGTGCGGGGTGGTAGCCACCGATGAGCTCGATTACGATATCTATCTCGGGATTATTAACTACTTCAAAGGGGTCGGCTGTTAATGGAATACCTTCAATTTCCACCGGCAATCCATTGCTCATGTTCCTGCGTGATGCATGCACAATTTCGATGTTGCGGCCTGCCCGGCGCGCAATTTCGCTGGCATTATTGTTTAACACCCGAGCGGTGCTGGTACCAACCGTGCCGACACCAATTAAACCTAGTTTTACCGGTTTCAATTTTACATCTCCAGGCTCAGATAACAGGGGGATTTTCGAACGCGCAACGATAAGTAATGTACACCCAAGTGTCAATGCGAACAATCAGCCCGCATGTTGCATGAAGGGCGGGCAAGTAAATGCTCCGATACGTCGGACCGCTGCATTAATTGCATACATCACATCCATGTGAATAAGCTCAGGGGAAATATGGGCCACGCTCCCACCATGCTCGCTACAATTCCCTAAGTCCGACAGACTGCTAGCTGAATTGATCAGCTCGTGCTTTTCATTTATTCTGTACCTATGCCCCTCGCCGAAGATAGAATTACCAGTCGTTACAGTATTTCAGCTTATGACTCGGAACAAGTAGTCGTCAACCAACAGGCCTATCGGCAAAGTCTGATATTGTCTCCGCAGGCTATTCACTGTCCCTGGCCGGTGCTATCGATCGATGATCTGGATGAGTCCAGTCTACAACCGGTACTCGATATGAATCCGAGCGTGGTTTTACTGGGTACCGGCCAGCAACAGAGGTTTCCTAACCCGGTAATTTTTGCCTTTTTTGGCCAACAGGGTATTGGTCTTGAGGTAATGAATACCGGGGCGCTATGCCGCACATTTAATATCCTCGTGGCCGAGGATCGCGAAGTCGTCGCAGCTATCATACTGGGCTAACGGGCTGCACAGTCTGTTCCACTTAAGTGTTCGAGTCATTCTCAGGGAATCTATGGCCCCAGACTGCTAGCCGATGGTATCGTCCCTGGAGTAACCGCTACGTTCGAGTATGCGGCGTAATTTACGTAAAGCATCCATTTGTATCTGTCGAACTCTCTCACGTGTCACGCCCAGTTCCAGGCCTACCTCTTCGAGCGTACCGCGCGGGTAATTACGCAAGCCGAAACGCCGAACCACTACATTGCGCTGTTTTGCATCCAGTTCATCCAGCCATTTATCCAGATGATCGATTACCGATTCGTCCTGCAGGATGGTAAACGGATCCAGATTATTGTCATCCGGGATTATGTCCAGTAATGGCCGCTCACCGTCGCCGCCCATGGGGATATCGACTGAAGATACTCGATCTGCCAGACGAAACATCTTTTCGACATCCTTAACCGGTTTACCAAGCAATTCAGCGACGTCGTCTGCGGTCGCTTCTCGATTCAGTTGCTGGGTTAGTTTGCGTGCGGCCCGAAGGTAGGTATTGAGTTCCTTGATGACGTGAATCGGCAGGCGGATAGTTCGCGTCTGATTCATCAAACCACGTTCTATGGTCTGCCTTATCCACCAGGTTGCGTAGGTTGAAAATCGAAATCCGCGCTCCGGATCGAATTTTTCGACTGCGCGAATGAGCCCCAGGTTTCCTTCTTCGATTAAATCCAGCAATGCCAGTCCCCGGTTCATATAACGCCTGGCGATCTTGACCACGAGCCTTAGATTGCTCTCGATCATCTTATCACGTGCTTTGCCATCCCCCTTCAAAGACAAACGTGAATAGTAAACTTCTTCTTCCGCGGTCAGCAGCGGTGAAACTTCGATTTCTTTCAGATAAAGCTGGGTGGGGTCCGAGTCGGCGGCACGGCGAGAGTTAACCTTTCTTCGAGAATCGGTCTTACGTCGTTCGTCTAGTTTCGCGACTTCAGCTTCAATACTCTCAATTTCCTCTTTATCGTCGCCGGCTTCGACGATGGTAGCGTGATCATCGCCTTCGGTATCGTCATCCAGTTCTTTATCCTCCTGGTCTTCAACCAGATCTTCTACCACTTCAGCCGCTGGTATTTGAGTGTCTTCGATGAGCGAGGAATCGGTCGATTTTGT
>JAPUFZ010000116.1 GCA_027293245.1 Gammaproteobacteria bacterium | reverse complement strand
GCTTATCGAGCTTGATCAGGCGATCGAGCCCAACCTCCTGGGGCCAGTTTTCGGGTGAGTACTCCCGGCTCCAGCTACCATAACCTTTCTCGACCCGTAACGATAACAGCGCACGCCCTCCGACCGGTCGAACTCCCATGTCCTGGCCCGCTTCGAGCAATGCATCATACAATACAAGTTGATGCTCAATCGGTACATAGATCTCCCAGCCCAGGTCACCGCTGAACGACACGCGTATGACGTGTGCATCGATACCGGCTATGGCAATTGCCTGGTGGCGCATGAATTTGAAGGCATCGCCGGACAGATCGGCATCGGTTAAGCGCGACAACAGCTTACGCGAGTTCGGCCCCGCCACATTGAACCCGCTCCAGGCTTCGGTGAGGCTTTCGAAGCTTACTGTTGAGGCTCGTGAAACGGCATTAAAATAACGCTGGTGATAGCGCTCGGCAATACCTGAGCCGATCATCAGGTAATGCTCATGCTCGAGTTTGGTAATGGTGAAATCACCGGCAATGCCACCACGAGCGCCAAGCATCGGTGTCAGACAGGAGCGTCCAATTTCAGCGGGTACATAGTTTGCCACTAGCCGGTTGAGGTAGTCTTCGCTACCATCACCCCGAATCTCATACTTGGCAAAGTTGGACACATCGATGATGCCGACTGCCGAGCGCAGCGCCTTACATTCAGCCGCAACCGGTTCGAAACTGTTTTGCCGTTCGAAACCATAGCTTTCACTCGCCTCGACCCCAACGCCTGCAAACCATAGCGGGTGTTCATAGCCATAACTCAAGCCGAACACCGCGCCCAAAGATTTTTGCCGTTGGTAGGCGGGCCGCGTTTTCATCGGTCGGCCGGCAGAGCGTTCTTCGTAGGGAAAGTGGATCTTGAAGCGGTGTGAATACTGGTCGTGAGCCCTTGCCCGGGTAAATGGTTTACTCGCCCAGTTGCCAAAACGTGCCAGGTCCCAGGGAAATAAATCCATTTCAGGTTCACCCTGTGTAATCCATTGACCCATCACCAGGCCGAGGCCGCCCGACTGCGAGAATCCCGGGATAATGCCGGTACAACAATAGTAGTTTTTAAGCTCGGGTACCGGGCCAATCAGGGCCGAGCTATCTGGGGACCAGATCATCGGGCCGTTGATTACTCGCTTGACACCGACTTCGGTCAAAATCGGTATACGTTCGAAGGCGCGTAACAGGTTTTCCTCGATACGCTCCAGATCATCATCCAGCAACTCATGGCCAAAATCCATTGGCGTGCCTGCCTCGGCCCAGAACTTACCACCTTTTTCGTAGGCGCCAACCAGCAGACCCTGCCCTTCCTGGCGCATGTAATACTCGCCGTCGCGGTCAGCAATCTGCGGTAGCCGCTTTTCCAGCGCTGCTATTTCCGGAATCGATTCGGTAACGAAGTACTGGTGTTCCATCGGTATCAGGGGTAATTCGAATCCGGCCATCGCCGCCACTTCCCTGGCCCATAAACCGGCTGCATTGACGACAACATCGGCATGGATAGTACCCTTGTCGGTCTCAACGTCCCAGCTACCATCGCTTCGCTGGGTGGTGGCTATAACGGGCGTAAATCGCTCTATCTCGGCACCGAGATTACGCGCGCCCTTGGCGTAGGCATAGGTAACCCCGGAAGGATCGACATTACCACCATCGGGTTCATACATGATCGTGCGAATACCATCGAAATTGGCCAGTGGATGCAGTCGCTCGGCCTCGTCTCGGCTAAGTTCCTCAAACTCGACCTGGAAATACCGTGCTTTTGCCGCCTGTATTCGCAGTTGATGTTCGCGATCACGCGTCTGTGCGAGGTAGAGCGAACCAGGTTGAAATATGCCACAGCCCTGACCGGTGATCGCTTCGAGTTCCTCGTAAAGCTGCATGGTGTAATATTGAAGTTTGGAAATATTATTGTGGTCGTGTAGACCATGAATACCAGCCGCAGCATGCCAGGTCGACCCCGAGGTCAACTCATCGCGCTCGAGTAGTACAGAATCGGTCCAGCCCATCTTCGCCAGGTGGTAAAGAATCGAGCAGCCTATCAGTCCACCACCGATAACCACGGCCTGCGCATGCGTTTTCATACTGTTTCCAGGGTTCGCTTAGTTGTACCGGGTTACTGCAATCGCTCAGGCTGAAAGTAATTGAGGCTTGCTTGCGACAATTGTCTCCATCGCCTGCAAAAACTGCACGACTTCGTGCTTCGTATTATAGTGGCACATGGACACACGTACGCAGGTGGGCCTGTTTAATGGCTCGAGGACGTTGCCGGAGAAATAGTCATTTTTACGCACATGGGTACGCACACCGGCGGCATTTAGCTGGCTAACGATATCGGCACATGGAATCGCTTCAACGTAAAGCGATACAAGCCCTTCACGATGCGGATTATCGTGGCCACCTATGACAACGACCTCGGGCATCTCTCTCAATCCTTTCTGGTTCTTACTGCCATTGATCATCACATCGACCAGGTGGTTTTCCTGACCTTTGATGGCCTTGCCAGCCGCCAGTACGCGCTTACGGCGCTGCTCGCTCGAGGTAAAATTTGATCCCAGCCAGTCGAGGTAATTGACCACCTCGGAAAAGCAGGCGAATGCGGAAGTATCACGCGTGCCGAGTTCCCAGAAATCATCCGGGGTACCCTCAAGATGATCGTGAGGCAATGAACTCAAGCGTGGTGACAGCCAGGCAAAGCCATAATTATGCCGGGAAAATACCTTGTAAGCCGAAACCGTATAGGCGTCGATGTCGTAACTGTCGATGTCGAGATCACCGTGCGGCGCATGCTGGATACCGTCGACCACGATAATACAGTCAGGGGATGCAGCACGAATTACCGCCGCCACTGCCTTGATATCGACCGACATACCAGTCACCGGACTGGTGTGGATGATAGTTGCGACGCGGGTGTTTTCGTCGACCAGCGGCCGGTAATCGTCGGCAGTAACCGTGGCTGTAGTATTATTGTGAAGCACGGCTCTATACTCCTTACCAGCAACCTCAGACCAGCGCTTGCCCGCACTGACCGTGGCAGGATGCTCGAGTGTACTGCCGACCACGTTGCCGCCCTCGGGAGCGCCCATAATAGCTGCGCGTACCAGGCGAAATAATAATTCGGTCCCACTTTCACCAATAAAAACCGGCCCCTGCTCGGCACCCAGAAAGGTACGCATATCTTCTCGGGACTGGTTGATAATTCGCACCAGGTCATGCGAGGCGGGATTATCACGACCCTGGTTATCCGGGATAGAAGCCAGTCTGGTATTTACCTCGACTACCGATTTCAGGGTGAGTGAACCACCGGCATTTTCAAAGAAAACTCGTGGCCCCTGGTAGGGACAGTTATCGACATGGTGAAATCGATCGCGAATTTCACTCAATAGAGGTTCGTTGAACATTTTTTCTCCGTTTGGCTAGTGCTATCTGTCAATTACCGGCAATTCATACCCGGCCTACGCGCGACCGGCAATATCCCGATTCAATCGTTCTAATTCATCGCGTCGCCGCATCGCGCCAGAATCGAGGTCGCTAGTCGCTGCAACATCTTCTTCATAGTGCCGATACTGGTCGACTCCTCGGGCCAGTAAAGCCGTATAACCCGGTAACTTTGTTTGCCGCACATGGGGTGCAATATACTGAATATTAAGTCCAATGCGTCGATCGGCACTCGCATTGGGCGATGACGCATGCAACAACCAGCCATGATGGAACGAAGCCTGGCCCGGTTTCAATTCGGCGGCTACAGCCTTCGACTCGTCGATATCGGCTACCCGCTGGCTTTGAAACAAGACGTTATTATCGTCACCCTCACCGAGTATATGAGGTTGGCGTCCTAACCGGTGGCTACCGGGAATCATACGCATGCAGCCACTGCTTTCACTGGCATCGGACAGCGCCAGCCAAACCGAGATCTGTTCATCACTGTCCAGTCCCCAGTAGGTTAAATCCTGGTGCCAGCTCACATAGGATTTTGCATTCGCCTCCTTGATGATATAGCTTGCGTTGTAGATCAGTATGTCCGGGCCAATCAATTGCTCGACAATGTCGAGTATGCGTGGATGACTCACCAGTTTTGCGGGTGAGGTTAAAATAGTATGCACTTTCGCCAGATAGTGCATAGAGCCAATCTGCTGTTCCGCATTTTCGAGCTGACTGCGATGCTCGGCGACTTCATCGGCGTTGATTATATCGATCCCTGAGAGATACCCCTGATCATTATACTGCGCGCTATAGCTCATCGATCTTCACTCTAAGCAGGCTTTCCGACGACAATGCTAGCATCGGCACAAATAAAAAGATAACAGTTAATTCTTTAATTGTTATAAAATATTTCTTTAGGAATTATTTTATATCAACAACCCCTTTTTCGGCATACATTATGGATATCCGTTATCTCGACAGTTTGATTGCTGTGATAGAATTTGGCTCTATCGCCCAGGCCGCACGCGCTCAAAACCTGACAGCGGCCGCTGTCGGTCAGCGCATCCTCGCACTTGAAAAACACTTTAATACCGACCTGTTAAACCGCAGCACTCACAAGGCAACCCCGACCGAGTCCTGTCTTAATCTACTACCGCGTGCTCGCCACATTGTTAGCGAATTCTATGCCATGAATGCTGATATAGACCATTCTGGACTAAGCGGAAAGTTCCATCTCGGCGCCATTTCGACTGCACTGACCGGCATCCTGCCTGCCGCTATTAAGCAACTCGCTTCGACAGCGCCCGGGTTGCTGCTGCAGATTAAGCCTGGCACCTCAAATTCACTATTTTCTGACCTTGCCGATCGACGCATCGACGCTGCGATTATCGCCCTGCCACCTTATACCCTGCCCAGTGCTTATCATTTTCAGGCGCTTCGAGATGAACCGGTGGTACTAATATCAAACAAGTGCAGGGGTTAGTCAATTCGCCAGAAGTTAGGGCAAAACCCCTATATTTGTTATGACTCGCAGTCCTGGGGTGGACTCAAGGCGCGTCAATTCCTGCAGGATAAAGGCATCGAAATCGAACCTTATTATGAGCTTGATGCACTCGAAACCATCGAGAAACTAGTGCAACAGGGAATGGGGGTTTCGCTCGTACCGCAATGGGCGGGACTCGATATATCGTCTCCTAATCTGGAAGCCGAGATCGTAAGGCCCAATCGATACAGCCGGCGACTGGTACTGGTAAGCCAGGCTAACAACCCGAGGGAAAAAATTGCCGCCGCGCTCGGCCAGGCCCTGTTAACCCCAATCGTTTGACCCCTGGCTGCCCTTATATCAGGTCAATCGAGCCTATCCCGAATTTCAGCGTTATAGCCAATCCATGCTAAGCTTGATACTAACGAGGAAATTCGTTATGAAGGAAGCCAATACCGATATATCGCAGGCGCAGTTTTCGGTTGGTGAACTGGTCACCCACAGGCTGTTTCACTACCGGGGTGTAATCATTGATGTCGATGCCAGTTTTCAATTGACTGATGAGTGGTACGACATAGTGGCACAATCGCAGCCACCCAGGGATCTGCCCTGGTACCATGTGCTGGTGCACGAAGCCCAGCATACGACTTACGTAGCCCAGCGTAACCTCGAATCAGATCCCAGTAATGAAGCCATCACCCATCCGTTGCTATCGGGTTACTTCACACGACTCGAAGCAGGTCGGTACATTAACGAAGCAAAAATCAATTAAGTGGTTCCACTGCGATCAAACCGGATAATCGAGTCACGAGCAGCAAAACTGGTTACCAATAATTGATCGAGGCGGCAAATATATTTTCTATATCGACCAGATTGGTTTCTCGCGGCGCGTTGGCTATCGGACGTAGTTGCCGTACCGAAGATGCCGCCAGGTCCCTGACATCGGCAGGACCAAAACCTAGCTCTCCAATACCATTGGGCATACTGGTTTTTTTCATTAACTCGATAATTCGCCCGGCTACCACTTCACCCGCATCGTCGGGCCCCGCATCCCAGGCATCGGCCCCGAGACTATTGGCAGCCTGCAAATGCCTTTCCGGCGCCCCTGCCGCGGTGTAGCGGAAAATCGCCGGCGCCGAGGCGATCACGCTAATACCATGGGGTATGAATGGTGACTCAACCGAGTAACCATCGGTAGTAATATTTCGCATCAAATGCGTAACACCATAAGACATCGCATGCGGCAAATGGGTGCCGGTATTGCCAAACGCCATACCTGCCAAAGTTGCGCCCCACATCAACGCATCGCGTGCCTCGCTATCACTGGCATCATTGACACCGCGTTCGAGGAATTCACCGGCCAGTTCAAGCGCCCGTGTCGCGGCCAGATCACTCCAGGGATT
The DNA here is from genome assembly GCA_027293245.1 of Gammaproteobacteria bacterium. Classification (GTDB taxonomy): domain Bacteria; phylum Pseudomonadota; class Gammaproteobacteria. The sequence continues at coordinate 546 of JAPUFZ010000116.1, read as the reverse complement.
AGCACCCTGGGCATAGGTTCGTTTCAATGGATCTTCGACTTTGGCCCAACGCGTATAGGCCTTCGAGGTATAGCATTCAATCGCATGGCTGAGCAGGTCAAAACCGGTCGAGGCTATGACATTGCCCGGTAAACTATCACAGCAGACCGGGTCGACCAGTGCTTCGTCGGCTAACATCGATGGATGACCGAGTATAAATTTAGTATTCAAATCATTGATTCGGATCACCGCCACGGAAGTACATTCGGATCCGGTGCCCGATGTAGTCGGACAGGCCAGATGTGGTAGCAAAGCGCCTGGAATCGGCAGTCCCTGCCCTATCGGCGGCGGGAAGTAATCTAAAAATTCGGCCGGGTATAAAGCATAAACCATGGCCGCTTTCGCGGTATCCATCACCGATCCACCACCGACCGAGACCACCCCATCAAACTTGCCCCCATTGATAAATTTTGCGGCGTTGATGACAGTAGTATCGTCGGGTTCAATGCGAATCTCGGAAAACACTTCAAAATCCAGGCCGGCATCACGCAAAGATTGCTGCACGGT
>JAPUFZ010000115.1 GCA_027293245.1 Gammaproteobacteria bacterium | reverse complement strand
TAGAATGGCATTCCTGGCGGCATTTTCCCCTTCAACCCCCGCATCATATTGCTCATACCTCTCTTTCCGCTCATTTTCTTCATCATTTTCTGCATTTGTTTATGCTGCTTGAGCAGGCGATTGACATCCTGGATTTGGGTGCCGGAGCCACCCGCGACACGTCGCTTACGCGAACCATTGATGACTTCGGGTTTTCGCCGCTCCTTCGGTGTCATCGAATTTATAATTGCGACCATACGTTTCATTTGCCGGGCCTGGGCAGGATCTTGCATCGCCTGGGAGACACCGGCACCCATGCCGGGCAATTTGTCGATTATACTGCCGAGCCCTCCCATATTTTCCATTTGTACAAACTGATCGCGTAAATCCTCAAGATCAAATCCCTTTCCCCTGTTAACCTTATGCGCCAGTTTTCTGGCTTTTTCATGATCGACTTTCTCCTGCGCCTGCTCAACCAGGGATAATATATCACCCATTCCAAGAATCCGAGACGCCATACGATCGGGATGAAAAGCCTCAAGCGCATCGGTCTTTTCACCAGATCCGATGTATTTAATCGGCTTGCCGGTAATTTGACGAACCGACAGCGCAGCACCACCACGTGCATCTCCATCGGTCTTGGTCAAAATGATCCCGGTCAGTGGCAGCGCATCACCGAAAGCCCTGGCAGTATTGGCTGCGTCCTGCCCTGTCATACTATCGACTACAAACAGGGTTTCGGCAGGGGCAATAGCCTCGTGGATGGCCTTGATCTCGTCCATCATTAGCTGGTCAATATGCAACCTGCCCGCGGTATCAAGGATTAATACATCGGCATTATTTTTCTGTGCAGCTCGAAGTGCCGCACGAGCAATTTCGACCGGTTTTTGAGAGGCATCACTGGGGTAGAAGGTGGCATTAACTTCTTCCGACAATGTTTGCAGCTGGCTTATTGCTGCCGGGCGATATATATCGGCGCTGGCGACAACAACATTTTTTTTATCTACTTCGATCAGGCGACGTGCGAGTTTTGCTACAGTGGTGGTTTTACCAGCACCCTGTAACCCCGCCATTAGTATCGTCACTGGCGGCTTGTTATTCAGATCGATGCCTTCGTGTTGATGCCCCATCACCGCCACAAGCTCGTCATTGACTACCTTGATTAAGGCCTGACCTGGTGAAAGACTACCAATCACGTCCTTGCCTAGTGCCTCTAGCCTGATCCTTTCAATTAAATCCCGTACTACCGGCAAAGCAACATCAGCCTCGAGCAAGGCCATGCGCACCTGGCGCAGGCTGTCCTTGATGTTGTCTTCAGTTAGACGTCCCTGTCCACGCAGGTTTTTCAAGGTTTTGGATAGTCGATCAGTAAGATTTTCAAACATGGTATTCGCTCACACCTGCCAGCAGGCGTTTTAAAAGAGGAGATTATATCAGCCGAAACAGGAGAATAAACAGCTACAGATAAGAATGGCTCTTCAGAAAAATCAATCTGTACAAAATTAAAATGTCATTCCCGCAAGGGTGCGAAGAACACCCTGGTCAAGTGGGCTAGAACTTGAAAATTTCGCCGCCACTCAATTGCCGGACATTAAAATCAGGCATGGCTTCCACACATTGGCGATAAATCAGGTCTTCGTCACCCGGCTTAAAATGTGTCAGCCAGACATCAGGCCGATGCTTTAATTTTTTAATATCCTGACCCAACAACTGGGGGCAATAGTGCTTCGCAATTCTACTGATTTCCAGATCATTGTTAGAAAAAGCAGATTCGACAAACAACATGTCGAGATTATCATATCCATTCAAAACATCCCAAAGCGTGTCGTTAGTCGTCGTGTCCCCACTAAAGGCAACCGTCGCTTTGGGTGCAGACACACAATAACCCACTCCGGGTACCGTATGGTTTACCGGAATCATTTCAAATTCTCGCTCACGGATGGTAACCTTGTCACCAGGATTCATCACCTTGAAATGAATCGAAGGATTATCCGTGGTCGGTAATTCTGAAAAATCTGGCCAGATTACCCAGTTAAATATATGCGTTTTTATCGCTTCAATGGTTTTTGCCTGTGCGTGAACAATAACTGGCTCATCGTGGACGCCATACATACTGTCAGCCAGCAATGGTAATCCAACGATATGATCCATGTGCGAGTGGGTAAGGAAGATATGGCGTATCCCGGTCATTTGATTCAAAGGCAGATCGCCGACACCGGTACCGGCATCTATCAGCACATCATCGTCAATCAGGAACGTGGTGGTTCTCAAGTTTGCGCCAATACCACCAGCCCAGCCTAATATTTTTATCTGCATCGCTATTTGTTGATTGGTTGATTAATGTCTTGCTCGCCAGCAAGTATAACTTCTTTACCACTGTAGTTTTATAGTCAAAATTAGCAAAAAATCCCGAAAAAGTCCTAAATGCCTGTAACTGGAGGATTAATACAGTTTTTTGTTCGAACCACTCGATTCAACATAACGACGGGTTTAGGCAACGCAATTTCAGCCGAATGGATGCCTGAAAACAAAAAAAGGTTAAGATATATCATTGAAGGAGCACTAGTGCGATAGATTCTATTTTCGGTTACACTTGCCTGCCTGAGCCATAGATAAATTACGATGTTTCCGACGATAGCTAGCCTTCTCGCCTCAGTTTTATATTGCCTGTCCGCATTTCTGATATTCAAACAACTGGGTAATCAGGCCCAAAACCGGTGGATGCCCCTGGCGCCGGCATTGCTGGCGATGGTATTGCATGCCGTCACCCTCAACCAGCTCATTTACCAGCCATCGGGGTTAAACCTGGGGTTTTTTATTGCCTTCTCCCTGATTTGCTGGCTCGTCTCTATCCAGATTTTACTCAGCTGTATTTTTCGTCGAATTGAAAGCCTGGGGATTGCCGTATTCCCAATGAGTGGACTCGCCATAATACTTACCATCGTCGATCTCACCGAAGCGCAAATAATAAGTGGTGATAAAGCGATGCTGGGGCATATTATGGTTTCCGTAGTGGCTTATAGCCTGGTTATGCTGGGTGCAATACAGGCTGGGTTGCTAGCCTATCAGGACTATTCGATTCGCAGCCACAATCCAGGTGGGTTTATTCGGTTTCTGCCACCAATGCACGATATGGAAACCCTGCTTTTTCAGTTTCTGAGTTTCGGTTTTATCTGCCTGAGCGCATCTTTAATGACTGGTTTTATTTTTCTGGAAGATATTTTCGCTCAACACCTGGTGCACAAAACTGTTTTATCTATTGTTGCCTGGTTTATACTGGCTATTCTGCTGCTTGGTCGGTTCCAATTTGGCTGGCGTGGAAAAACTGCTATACGCTGGTCGCTTTCAGCTTTCACCTTTTTAATGCTCGCCTACTTCGGCAGCAAACTGGTGCTCGAGATCATCCTATAATCAGAGGCTCCCTAACCTGTACATCATATCCCGGCCCCGTCCTTGAACGAAATTCCTATTTATATATTGCTGATTATCCTGCTCGGATTGATCCTGTTATCGGCCTTTTTTTCAGGCTCGGAGACAGGCCTGATGAGTCTCAATCGTTATCGGCTTAAGCATCTGGCAGATAAAAATCATGGCGGTGCACGGCGTGCGCTTGAACTGCTTAGCGATCCCGACAAGTTAATCAGTCTGATACTACTCGGTAACAATATCGTCAATATTCTGATAACCCAGCTTGCCACTTTTATCGGATACCGATTGTATGGAGAGGCTGGTATCGCTATCGAGAGCGGGTGTTTAATAATAATCCTGCTGTTGTTTGCTGAAGTAACACCAAAAACACTGGCGGCCAATAATCCAGAGAAGATCGCGTTTCCGGCGGCTTATGTTTATAAGCCCCTGTCGCGCCTGCTGGCGCCATTGGTATGGATAATCAACTGGTTAGCCGGAATACTGCTGGCCCCTTTTCAAAGTTTTACCAAAATCCGTGGTAACGACGCGCTGACTTCCGAGGAATTACGTGTTGCTGTAAACGAAACCAGCGGATTAATTCCCGACTCCCATCGCGAAATGTTACTGAGCATACTCGATCTCGAAAAGGTCACGGTGGATGACATTATGGTTCCGCGCAATGAAATCATAGGCATAGATCTGGATGAAAACTGGAATGAAACACTGCAGCAAATAACCAATTTATCCTATACCCGAATTCCGATATTTTCCGGTAACATCGACAATCTGGTCGGCCTGGCGCAGCTACGTAAAATTCTGCCATTGCTGATGAATGACAGTTTGAACCCGGACAGTCTCGCCAGGGTAACGCGGCAGAGTTACTTTATTCCGGAAGGTACCCCCTTAACCACACAATTAATCAACTTTCGCAAGAATAAACGCCGCATGGGCTTCGTCGTCGATGAATATGGGGATATCCAGGGACTAGTCACTATCGAAGACATACTCGAGGAAATCGTCGGTGAATTTACCAGCGATCCAGCAGACTGGCACCAGCCATTTTATCAGGACGAAGACGGCAGCTACCTGATTGA
>JAPUFZ010000114.1 GCA_027293245.1 Gammaproteobacteria bacterium | reverse complement strand
ACCTTTATCGAGCCCGGTGTCGACCACTTCGACGTGATCGATCGACTGGCACAGGCCGACAGTAGTATTTTTCAAAATGTTCGAGCCTGGCTACGATAAGGTCTAGCCCGCATTTCTCATCAGGGGGCGGGATGGCGGATCCCGGCTCCTGGTGAGACATGCGGGCTAGAATAGCCTTTCAGTGGTGATATGGCGAAATTCAAATCCTGTCCCTTAATGGCAGAACATATTGGAAAATTGAAATGAAACCGATAGCCAAAGACGAACGTAAAGTAGTGAATATCCACGAGGCCGAGTTTCAACCCTGGGTTCTGGAAAATGGTGAGCTACATCCGAGCAGCACGCTACAACACGATATCAGCAAGCCGAACGGTGTAGGTTTTCATATCTACAAAATGGATCCGGGATCAACCACGACACCGCATCAGCACACCGGCAATGAGGAATTTTTAATCCTCAGTGGCGAGTTGATCGAGAATGATGGCACGATTTATAGAGAGGGTGATCTGGTATGGTTAAAAAAGGGAACTGAGCACTCGTCGTATACTGAAACTGGTTGTGTCATGGCGGTATATATAGAGACGCCTGAACAAGATCTGTAATTCTATTCCTGATCAGCAGCTCCCTGGTATTGCTGGCGATGTCCTGCCTGCCAGTATCAGGGAATTTAGAGTTGATCTGATGAAAGAATGGCTATGCTTCTAAAAAAACGGAGCCGGGTCATGAAACCGCAGCTCCGCATATACGGGTTAAGGCAGAAGATTTTTACTGCATTACCTTGGTCCAGACCTTGTCGATCAGGGACTGGGCTTTCGGTGAACAGGTCGTAGCGAATACAACCGGCACATCTGCCGGGGGATTGACCTCCGGTGCAGATTTTAGTTCTTCGGTGTAATAGGCAGAAGAGCCGATTATCGAATCGCCGTAACCCTGGTTAACAGTCAGCATTGCCATGTTCACCGGGTCCATCATGAAATCCATGAATTTCCTGGCATTGTCAACGTTCTTGGCGCTAGTCGGCACAACCAGACTATCGTACCAGCCAACGACGCCTTCTTTCGGATAGGCATAGACGATCGGTGCGCCGGTCAGGCGACCGAGCCTGGAAAACCCGCTCCAGTGGTTGGTTATGACAGCTTCGCCACTGGCCAGCATGTCACTCATGGTTTCAGAGTTATACGCAACGATGTGTTGCTTCTGGGCGACTAGCAGGTCCTGGACCTTTTTCATTTCCCTGGGGTCTTCCGAACAAAACGGTAAACCAAGATAAATGTTGGCCAGGTTTACCACTTCATCGGGAGTCTGGAAGGCGCTTACGCGTCCTGAGGCTTCTTCATTTGGTTCGAAGAATTCTTTTAGAGACTCACCCTTGCCTGAATAGTTTTCGCTGTTGTACGAGAATGAGGTCGTTCCCCACTGCCAGGGTGAAGAATATTCCTGCTGTGGATCCCACGCCGGGTTGCGCCAGCGTTCCTCGATATTTTTGAAATTCGACATGCCACTGACATTGACCTTCTGGATCAAACCTTCGCTGACGAAAATTGGCACGAAGTTCTGACTGGGTACGACAAGATCATAACCGGTGGCGCCGGCCTGTAGTTTGGCCAGCAGCGTTTCATTCGAATCATAAGTGTCGACCGTCACCTTGATGCCGGTTTCTGCTTCGAATTTTGCAACCAGTTCCGGCGGGGTATATTCCGTCCAGTTATAGATGAACAGCTCCTCAGCCGCCTGGGCCATGCCGGCCGACAGTGCCCAGATGGCTACGGCTATAGTTGATAAAATGCGTTTCATTTAAACTTACCTCTTTAGTTGTTGTATTAATACGGGTTAATGCACAGTTTCAGTCCGTGTCTTATTAGATACGATCCAGTAGGCTGTTACAATTGTTATCGAAAATAGTAACAGCAAGGTCGATACGGCGTTGATCTCCGGCGTTAAACCACGGCGAATCATGCTGTAAATGTACACCGGGAGTGTGGTCGAGCCGGCGCCACTGACCATCAGTGTAATGATAAAGTCATCCATCGAAATAACGAAAGCCAGCATCGCTCCGGCGATAATACCCGGCATCAACAAGGGCACGGTGATATACCGAAATGTCTCCCACTCGGACGCATAAAGATCACGCGAAGCCTGCTCCATTGACGTGTCCATGCCTTCCAGACGTGCCCTGATGGGCATGAAGGCAAAGGGAATGCAAAAAGTCACATGCGCAATAATCACATTTCCAAGGCCCCAGTTTATACCGATGGCTGCGAAGAAAATCAGCATGGCTACGGCCGTGACGATTTCCGGCACCATGAGCGGCAGGGTGATTAGCCCCAGCGACATGGTTTTGCCCCTGAAGTTGCCGCCGCGGGCAAGCACCAGTGCGCCGATGGTCGCGATTGCTGTGGAAATAACCGTTGCAAAAAAGGCGACGATCAGGGAGTTTAGAACGGCATCCTGAATGGCTACGTTATTGAATGCCTTTATATACCAGTCAATACTGAATCCACTCCAGATCATGACCATGCGGTTATCATTGAAGGAATAAAAAATTAGCACGGCGATTGGCATATAGAGAAATATCAGGAAAGCGGCATTCCAAAGGCCGAGGCCTCGATAATGTCCTACCGGAAGGATCTTGCGTTTGCTGCTGGGCCTGGTTAGTTGATCACTCACGATTCAGCCCCGGCTGCGCGTTTTTTCGCCCCGCGCGCGTAGAAAATTAATGCCATTACCACGACGGCAAGCATCAACATGGAAAGCGCCGATCCGAACGGCCAGTTACGCGCCGAGGCAAACTGGAACTGGACCAGGCTACCAAGCATCAACTTTTTACCGCCACCGAGCAGATTGGGTGCGATGAAAGCCCCGAGACAGGGAATGAAAACCAGAATGCAGCCGGCGATAATACCGGGTTTGGACAATGGAATGACAATCTTGGTCATGATTTCAAGGCGCGAAGAGTATAGATCGCTGGCCGCTTCCAATAAGCGGAAATCCAGTTTTTCAAGACTGGCATAGATCGGTAGAACCATCAACGGCAGATAACTGTAGGTCAGGCCTATGGCGATAGCCCCGTCGGAATACATCATTCTCAGGGATTTATCGATAATGCCAAGACTCAACAGAGGTAATTCGATCACCCCGTTACGACCCAGAATAATGATCCAGGCGAAGGTCCTGATCAGCAGGTTGGTCCAGAACGGAATGGTAATAAGATAAATATAGAAATTACGGCGGTTCTCTGGCTGAAGCGTAATGTAATAGGCTACCGGAAAACCAAAAATAAGACAGATCACAGTCGCCATGGTTGATAGCCCGATCGATCGCCAGATAATTTTTAGATAGCCGGGGTTGAAGACCAGTGTACCATCCAGGTCGTATTCCCAGGCCAGTTGCAGATAAGCCGCCGTCGAAAACACCGGTTTAACGCCACCATAGGGGTTGGCTTCCATAAAGGAATAGGTCCCCATAATGATCATCGGGATCAACATGAAGATGCCGATCACCAGGTAGGTTGGCGCCAGGCCCAGCCAGCGCCTGGATGATGGATTGGTGGGGAGCCAGCTACTCATTTCGCCAGCACCCTGAGGGCGCGTTTTGAGAATTCGACAAGCAACGAGTCGCCGACGGCAAAGGGAAGGTTTCCATCCTCACGCGGGCGAGTCTGGGCCGTCAGCTCGATGTCATTGCCTAAATCCACGCTAAGCAAGGCCTGATTGCCGAGATAAATAATATTGGTAACTTTGCCCGCATGGGATTCACCGTTTACAATCTGCGCATCGGACGTGAGTGTTATCTTTTCCGGGCGCAGGAACAGGGTGACCTGGTCACCAGGTTTGTGATTGCCACTGTCCTCCGCTTCAAATACAGTATTTGCACTGATGCGGCAGGATACCAGATCGTCCTTAACCGAGATAATCTCGCCGTCGATAAAGTTTGTATCGCCAATGAAGTCAGCCACGAATCGATTCACCGGGTGTTCATAAATTTCTGTTGGGGAGCCAATCTGCTGGACTTCACCATTTGACATGACCGCAATTCGGTCACTCATCGCGAGCGCCTCTTCCTGATCATGGGTCACGAACACAAAGGTAATGCCGGTTTCTTTCTGAAGTTGCTTGAGTTCTTCACGCATGGCCTGGCGGAGTTTTAGGTCGAGTGCCGACAGGGGTTCGTCGAGCAGCAGGACTTTCGGGCTTGGGGCCAGTGCACGGGCCAATGCGACACGCTGTTGCTGCCCGCCTGACATTTGACTGGGACGCCTGTTGGCCAGTTCGGTTAGCTTAACCAGGGAAAGAACCCGGTCGACCGTTAGCCTGATTTCATCCTTTGGTTTTTTTAATCGTTCAAGCCCATAGGCGACGTTCTGGGCGACCGTCATATGGGGGAAAAGGGCATAATGCTGAAAAACCGTATTCACCGGTCGCTGACTCGGTTCCAGGTTTTCGATGCCTTCTTCGAACAGCAGAATTTCTCCCCCGGTTACCTGTTCGAAACCCGCGATCAGGCGCAACAATGTCGTTTTGCCGCAGCCTGATGGCCCAAGCAGGGTAAAAAATTCATTGTCGTGGATGGTGAGAGATACCGTATCAAGTGCCTGAACCGCCTGAGGGCTACCCGGGTTGTACACCTTGGAAACCCCATGAATATTTATAGCCGCCGTTGCCATTTGGATCTCTTTGTAATTGGTATTTCTAATATATTAATTCGATTCACCAGAAGCCTGATTTAGCTTTGATTGGCGTTTGAATGCCTTATTGTGCCGTGATTTGGTTTTATTATCCAGCCAATATCTACTTTACCAGGACGGGATTACATGACACTGCAGCTTGGATCATAGTCCTTCGTATCCCTGCAGGACATTGACCGTATTGATACCAATTTCCTCGACCGCATAGCCTCCCTCCATAACAAACAGGGTGGGCAACTTGAGTGTGGCAATGGTTGCGCCGTAGCGTTTGAAGTCGTCACTGGTCAGTTTGAAAAATGATATCGGGTCATGCTCGAAAGTATCGACACCCAGTGATATCACCAGCGCATCGGGCCCGAAGTTGGCAATTTTTTTACAGGCGTCATCCAGTGCGGAACCCCAGGAGGTGAAGTTGGTATTGGGTCCCATCGGATAATTGAAATTGAAACCCTCGCCGTTACCGGCGCCTGATTCGTCGGCGTAACCGAGGAAATGCGGGAAAGCATCCCTCGGGTCGCCGTGCAATGATAGAAACATCACATCCGCACGGTTGTAGAAAATTGCCTGGGTACCGTTACCATGATGAAAATCAACATCCAGAATCGCTACCCGACTGGCCCCCTGGTCAATAAATGCCTGTGCCGCAACCGCCGCATTATTGATAAAACAATAGCCCCCGTACATGTCACTGGCGGCGTGATGACCCGGTGGGCGGCACAGGGCGAAGGCTTCGTTGGCGCCATTTTTTATTGCTGCCTGTGCGCTGAGGGCGACGTCGGCGCTGGCGCGCGCGGCTTCCCAGGTGCCATTCGAAAAGGCGGTTTCGCCGGCCATTGCGTAGTAGCCCAGTTTACCTTCGATATGGTTTGGTATGCGCAGTTGCATACCGCGGGCTGGCCAGCAGGTGGGTATCGCCTCGCCGCTGTACCCTTCGGCAACCCACAAATCCCAGCATTGTTCGAGAAAATTCAGAAATTCGCGATCATGTATGCGCGTTATCGGCCCGAGGCCGAACTCGTCTGGCGCAATCACGTCACCCAATTGCACCGATTTCAGGTGTTCCAGTATGTATTCAGCACGCACCGGACATTCGAAGGGCGCCACCAGTTGTCCACCGTAGAGTTCGGTTTTGGCATCACGCAACTTGTGTTTTTCACTAAATACGGTAAGCATTTTGCACCTCCAGGGATGATGCGATGATCCAGTTGCCAGTCTGGCACATAATTCTGGCAATAAAAATAGCGATACGGGAGAATACCATTTGTCCCTAATTGTAAAATAATCGTAAAACTCAATATCGATGACAGATAACTTGTTACCCCAGGATTCCGGTGAACTTTCAATTTGGGCAGACACTGAGGTTCCCGATCTCGAGACACCCGCGTTGGAAGGTTCCCATCAGGTTGATGTATTGGTTGTTGGCGGCGGCTTCACTGGATTGTCTTGCGCCTTACATCTGGCCGAGCAAGGCACATCGGTTATGCTGTTCGAGGCGAAAAACTTTGGATTCGGTGGTTCGGGACGAAATGCCGGCCTGGTCAACGCGGGTGTCTGGCAGACGCCGGAGTATGTCGAGCAACAACTGGGCAAAGCAGCCGGCGAGCGATTTAATCTTGCTTTACGTGATTCACCCGAACTGGTATTCGGACTCA
>JAPUFZ010000113.1 GCA_027293245.1 Gammaproteobacteria bacterium | reverse complement strand
AATATCTACACCATCGAGTGGCAACAAAAATTAGCCGATAGGATTTGCCAGTTATCGACTATGGACCGGGCTTTTTTCTGCAACTCGGGTGCGGAAGCTAATGAAGCGGCAATAAAACTGGCACGCCTGTATGGACATCAGCGCGGGATAAAAGATCCACAGATAGTGGTCATGGAACACAGTTTTCACGGGCGTACGATGGCCACGCTAAGTGCCACCGGAAATCGTAAGGTCCAGGCCGGCTTCGAGCCGCTGGTCTCCGGCTTTGTACGGGCACCCTACAATGATGTTGAATCGATACGTGCCATTGCAGCCAACAATAAAAAGATCGTCGCGACCCTGGTCGAACCGGTCCAGGGTGAAGGCGGCATTGTTATTCCCGATAGTGGCTACCTGGAATCGCTACGACAGATATGCGATCAATATAACTGGCTATTGATGCTCGACGAAATTCAGACCGGCATCGGCCGTTCGGGAAAATTATTTGCCTTCCAACATGAAAATATTGTTCCAGACGTGATGACCCTGGCCAAAGCGCTTGGCAACGGCATCCCGATAGGCGCCTGCGTTGCCAGCGGAGTCGCTGCCAGTGTGTTTCGGCCCGGCAACCACGGTTCAACCTTTGGCGGCAACCCATTTGCCTGTCGTGTCGGACTGACCGTGCTCGACTCGATCGTTCAAAACAAGCTGGCTGAAAATGCCGGAGAACGTGGTGAACAACTGGTAAGCTTGCTGAAAGCAGGCCTGTCGGGCAATGATGCCGTGTCAGAAATCAGAAATCTGGGCCTGTTGATAGGCATCCAGATGAAAAAGAACTGTGCGCCCTTAGTCGATCTCGCCCTGCAAGAGGGCCTGTTGATTAACGTCGCTGCGGAACGTGTCGTCCGCTTGTTGCCGCCACTAATCATTAATTCGGACCAGGCTAATGAATTGGCCGAGCGCCTGATCTCCTGCATTAATACCTTTAGCCAAACTTCCTGAGCCAGACATCATGACTAGTCGCCATTTTCTTAGCCTGCTCGATTTCAGCAGTGATGAACTGCTCGCCCTGATCACCAACGCCATCGATGTAAAGCAACGACTCAAGCAGGGTGTCTTGCATACACCTCTACAGGGTAAGGTGCTGGCTATGATTTTTGAAAAATCGTCGACCCGGACCCGGGTTTCTTTCGAGGCCGGTATGAGCCAGCTTGGCGGCCACTCGATGTTTCTCTCAGACAGGGATATCCACCTGGGCCGGGGTGAACCCATCGAAGACAGTGCACGGGTCATTTCGAGTATGGTAGACGGCATTATAATCCGCACCTTTGGCCACGAACGCGTGCTGGCGCTGGCAGCGCATTCATCGGCTCCGGTGATCAATGGTTTGAGCGATTTGCTTCACCCTTGCCAACTGCTTGCCGATATGCAGACCTGGTTTGAACTGCGCGGCAGTATCGAAGGTGCAACCGTGGCATGGATTGGCGATGGTAACAATATGTGTCATTCCTATATTAACGCCGCCATACGCTTTGGTTTTAATTTAAACATTGGATGCCCGCAGAATCACGCCCCGGATTCCAGTATCATCGATAGCGCGAGAGGCCGGGTCAAGATATTTCACACGGCTGCCGAAGCAGCCAGGCATGCGCATCTTCTGGTAACCGACGTCTGGGCCAGTATGGGACAGGAGCAGGAACAGGATGAACGTTTAAAGATATTTTCTGAGTTTCAGGTATCGGCTGAATTGATGGCATTGGCCGATGCGGATGCCCTGTTTATGCATTGCCTGCCTGCCCATCGCGGCGAAGAAGTCACCGCATCTGTTCTCGACGGCGAGCAAAGCGTGGTCTGGCAAGAAGCGGAGAACCGTTTACATGCTCAAAAAGCCCTGTTAGAAGCGCTCTTAGGCTAGCCAGCTAGCCCACCCGATCTACTCTTCCCAACAACTGCGAATGCAATATAATAGGAGTAGTTATTAATTACCGGGTTTATCGGGAAAAGAAAATCACAGATTTGTTAGTTTTTTTATGAGATTTCACGATAGAACTCATCAGGCCTCGTTTAATTTACCGGATTTTTTTCATCAATGAACAACAATCAAGATTTTGTCCAGTGGTTTAGAAGCGCGGCCCCCTATATCAAGGCGCACCGTAAGAAAACCTTTGTGATTCTGATTTCTGATGAGGTCATAGATTCAGACCGATTCGTCGGCCTGGTCCATGATATCGCATTGCTCAACCATCTCGGCATCAAACTGGTATTACTGCATGGCAGCAGACGAAAAATTGATGCGCACCTGGCCACGCATAATATCACGACTGAATTCAATCGAGGCGTCCGGATTAGTGACAAAGATTCGCTAGCTTACATTATCCAGGCCATAAACGAGGTCAAAACCCACCTCGAATCACAACTTTCGATGGGTCTACCGAATACACCGATGTCGGGCTCTGAAATATCCCTGGTGAGCGGTAATTTCGTCACCGGAATGCCACTGGGTGTAATCGATGGCATCGATATGCAGCATTCTGGCAAGGTGCGGACCATCAACCATCAAGTGATCAATGACTTACTGGATCAGAATCACATCATTCTTATGTCTAATATCGGTTATTCCAGGACCGGCGAGATTTTCAATCTACCTGCCGAAGAGCTGGCCACTGAAACCGCCAAGGCGCTGGCTGCCGACAAGCTGGTTTTTGTTCAGCTCAGTCATGGCAATAGTGCGCAGGCAGACACTTTATCGACTGCTGATTGCAGCAAGCTGATCCAGCAAGCCGATACAGCCGATCATTTAAAGGCACTGCTACAAAAGGCAATCGATGCGATTCAATCTAAGGTCAGGCGAGTTCATATCATCGATCAACAGGTGGATGGTGGACTACTGCTGGAATTGTTCACTCGCGATGGTTACGGAACTATGATCACCAACCTGTTCTATGAAGGCATCAGAACCGCAAGCATAGATGATGTCGGTGGCATCCTGAGACTGATCGAGCCGCTGGAGTCGACTGGTAGGCTGGTGGAACGCTCGAGAGAACAACTCGAGCTTGAAATCGCACATTTTCATGTTATCGACAAGGACGGCATGATCATCGCCTGTGTTGCCTGCATTCCGGAGTCACAAAACGATATTGCCGAGGTCGCCTGCCTCGCTGTGCATGACGATTACCAGGGGTCCGGGTTTGGAAAACAACTGCTGCAGGTCGCCGAACATGCGGCGCTTAAGCAGAATATTAACCAGTTATATAGTTTAACAACCCGCACCTCGCACTGGTTTATCGAGAATGGTTTTGTCGAAACATCTATCACGGCTCTGCCCGAATCGAAACAGGCACTCTATAATAAAAACCGGCGCTCCAAAATTATGATAAAACAAATCTAACCGGGGAGACTTTTAGCTTGGCCTACGACTTAAGCAACTACCTGGTTATAGGTGTCTCTTCACGAGCCTTGTTCGATTTGACCGTGGAAAATGAAATCTACGAAAACAACGGGTTAGAAGCCTATTGCCAGTACCAGTTGGATCACGAAGATGACATACTCAAGCCGGGGACCGGGTTTGCTTTAATCAATTCGATGCTGCACCTGAACGTGATCGACAAGAATACGCGGCGTATCGAGGTAGTCATCATCTCGCGCAATTCGGCTGATACCAGTTTGCGTATTTCGAATTCGATCGATTTTTATAACCTGGATATCACTCGCGCGGCGTTTACCAGCGGAGAACCCGTGGCAAAATATCTGAATGCTTTCGATGTCGATCTGTTTTTGTCAGCGACCGAGGAAGATGTGCAGTCAGCGGTAGAATCAAATGTTGCGGCTGGCCTGATATACGATGGACCCACTTCAAATCCTCAAAATCCACTAGAACAGATCAGGATTGCATTTGATGGGGATGCAGTTTTGTTTTCCGAAGAGTCAGAGATGATTTATCAGGAACAGGGACTGGAAGCATTCATCGAACATGAAAAAATCAATGCAGAAAAACCGCTACCCGAAGGTCCGTTTGCAAAATTGCTGAAAACCATTTCTTTCCTGCAATTCGAGCTGAATAGCGGCAATCAGCAACAGTTGCCGCCTATTCGAACCGCTCTGGTAACCGCGAGAAATAGTCCTGCACACGAACGCGTGATTAGAACGCTTCGAACCTGGAATGTTCGTATTGACGAAACCTTCTTCCTCGGCGGAGTCGCCAAAGACAAAATCCTGGCGGCATTTTCCCCCCATATTTTTTTCGATGACCAGCATCAGCACTGCGATGCAGCAGCCAGGTTAGTGCCTACAGCGAGAGTGCCTTATAAAACCGGGGATACTAAAACGGCGAAGCCTACGCCGACACAATCCTGATCAATTATCGCGACGTTGCTTTTCGAGGCGCTCGTGTTTTTCCTGCGCCTCAACGGTCAGTGTGGCGATGGGCCTGGCTTCGAGCCGGAACAGGCCGATCTCCTCGCCGGTATCGTCGCAGTAGCCGTAGCTACCATCGGCGAGGCGCGAAAGTGCAGAGTCTATCTTGTTGACCAGTTTGCGATAACGGTCGCGGGTACGTAGTTCCAGAGCTGCGTCGGTTTCCAGTGTAGCGCGATCATTAATATCAGGCTCCTGCCAGTTTTCCTCTTTTAAATGGGAAATTGTATTTTCCGATTCCTGCAACAATTCTGCGCGCCAGGTCAGCAATTTCTGGCGGAAATACTCCAGATGCATTGGCGACATATAATCTTCTTTGGCGGAAGGTTTGTATTCCTCGGGTAACTCTACTGCTACAGCCATTGACTGGGTCTCCAGGAGTGGTCATCATTAATCGAAAATCGCCGCGCAGTATAGGCGTGTTTTCGACGTTCGGCAAGCCACTTGATGCAATATTTTTGCGCGCACATCTGAGCCCTGTGGCGGACGGCTAGCACCAATCAAAAGCAAGCACTAAATCGACCTGAGGATAGCCTCAAACCGGTGGCATCTTGATGTGGTCGGCCTGCTGATTGCTGCCTGGGGGGTCCTGCCATTATCGCTTGTGTAAATTTGTTGTTTTACCCCTATAATCATAGACTAAGCATCCCCGGATTCCAGATATACTAATCTTTAAATGATCATTCGACTGATATTACTCTTTATTATCGTCGCCATGCTGCTCTGGTTGTTGAAGAGACTGTTTGGCAAGGACCCGAGGCCAGAGGCAATCGAGCATCAGGACAATCCCGGTTCTGAAAACATGAAACAGTGTAAGTTTTGCGGTATACACGTGCCAGAGTCATCGATCATACTGTATAACGACAACCCGTATTGCTGCCAGGACCATGCAGATAGCGACCAGCAATAGCTTCTCCAGTACCCCTGGTTATCAACCGCGCGCGTCCAACTGGACTTCGCTGCGATTACTCAACGTCTATCGCCTCGGTTTATCGGCAATTTTCTTCAGCCAGAGCTTTGTCATACGCTCGCCATTACTGGATATAGTCAATCATCGGTTATATTCCTGGGTTAGTCTGACCTTTCTGGTGTTATCACTGATCTGGATGCTTGCCGCCAGGATAGAACGGCGCGGATTTCAGCACCAGGTTTCGTTGCAGATATACGGCGACACGATCCTGATTATCCTGCTCATGCATGCCTGTGGGGGTATATCGAGCGGGCTTGGCATGTTGTTGATCATCTCCATTGCGGTCATAGGTTTCCTCGGCGAGCAGACCCTGGCAATCATCTTTGCTTCGCTGGCTTCACTGGGTTTACTGGCGGAATTTTTTTATTCAAGTATGTATTTAACCAGCTACTCCGGCACCTCGACCCAGGTCGGTATCCTCGGTGTGACCCTGTTTGCGACCGCAATAGTGACCAACAAGTTAACCCTTCGAATCCGCAGCAGTGAGCAACTGGTACAGCAAAGAGAGCGCGACGTTGCCGTGCTATCGGCGCTTAACCAGGAAATCATCGAGGATTTGCAGGCGGGCGTTATTGTCCTGGCGCGTAATAATCAGGTGCGGCACATCAATAACACCGCTCTGAAAATGCTTAATATCACTGCCAATAATTCACTCTCACTGGAGCGCGATCAGCCGCGAATTCTGGCAGCACTGGAGTCCTGGCGACAATCACTACAAAGGGACACCCCCTTTCTGCCATCCGAAACCGGCATAGATAATATACAGATCAGTTTTCGTCAACTAAAGGGGCAGGGACAGGAAAACACGCTGATTTTCCTCAATGACGTATCATCGATCAGAAATAGTATGCAGCAGGCCAAGCTCGCATCACTGGGTCATTTAACCGCCAGTATCGCCCATGAGATTCGCAACCCGCTGGGCGCAATCTCATACGCGGCCCAGTTGCTCTCTGAAAATAGCGAGCTTGGCAAGGCCGATCATCGTTTGACTGAAATTATTCATCAGCATTCCGACCGTATTAACCATATTATTGAGGATATATTACAAATTTCCCGTGGTGAGCTGTCCGATATTGAGGAGATCGACCTGAATCAGTGGCTGCCCAGGTTTGTCGACGACTTTTGTCTCAGTGAGCACGCAACGCCCGACCGCTTTGAGCTGGACCTCAGCCGCATGGATCGGCAAAACACTGGCATAAGATTCGACTCGGGCCACCTTCGCCAAATCCTGACTAATCTGTGCAACAATGCCCTGGTCCACGGCGACAAAAATAAACCCATCCATATTGAAATTTATGCGCATTCAGGCCACGGCCTGACTATCGAAGTCGCCGATGAGGGACCGGGCATAGATCCGAAAAATCTGGACAAAATTTTCGAGCCGTTCTATACCACTAATCACAAGGGCTCGGGCCTGGGTCTTTACATTGTCAATCAACTATGCGAACTGAACGATGCGAGTATTTCTGTGAAGCAAAATAGCTATAATGGCACCAGTTTAACCATCCAGTGTGCAATAGCCCCATCCTATCACATCGATCAACCACCGCCAGCATGACCAGACAACGTGTTCTTATCGTCGATGATGAACCCGATATCAGGGAACTGCTCGAAATAACGCTTTTACGCATGGGCCTGGATACCCGTAGTGCCGAGGACTACGTTAGCGCAACCCGAATGCTTGAAGAACAGGCTTTTGATTTGTGTCTCACCGACATGAAATTGCCGGATGGCGATGGTATCGCACTGGTTGAGCATATACAGCAGCAATTTCCGCATTTACCGACGGCCGTTATCACAGCGCATGGCAGCATTGACCTGGCGATCAAGGCGATGAAGGCCGGAGCATTCGACTTTATCTCCAAGCCGGTGTCGCTAGACACGTTGCGCAGCTTGATCGATAAGGCACTCACCCTGCCGAGCGCCTCGCAACAGGTCGCCTGTTCCTCCGAATCAAGCTATCAAATTATTGGCGAGACTGCAGTCATGGTCGAGTTAAAGCAATCGATTGCAAAGTTTGCCCGTAGCCAGGCGCCGGTGTTCATTCAGGGCCAGTCCGGGACTGGCAAAGAACTGGTAGCGCGCCAGATCCATTTACAGGGTTCACGCGAACAGGCGCCCTTTATCGCTGTCAACTGCGGTGCAATACCGTCTGAATTAATGGAGAGTGAATTTTTTGGTCACCTTAAAGGTAGTTTTACCGGCGCCACCAGTGACAACCCGGGCCTGTTCAGAGCGGCACATGGCGGCACTTTGTTTCTCGATGAAATTGCCGATCTACCCTTATCGATGCAGGTAAAGTTATTACGCGTTATCCAGGAAAAAACGGTTCGTCCGGTCGGTTCACAGGCCGAACAGCCGATCGACGTACGCATCATCAGTGCTTCGCATCGAAATCTCGAGAACATGGTCAAGGAGAGTGTTTTCCGACAGGATTTGTATTATCGAGTCAATGTCATCGGTGTCAGGGTACCGCCCCTGTGCGAACGTGCTGACGATATTCCAATGCTGACCGATTACATTATTAAAAAACAGAATAGAGATAGCACGGCACGGATTTCTCTCGCCACCGAAGCCGAACAGGCTTTAAGAAAGTATTCGTTCCCGGGCAATATCCGCGAACTGGAGAACATCCTGGAACGCGCCACGGCCCTTTGTGAAGACGATCAAATCAAAACCGATGACCTGCAATTGCCGGACATAGAGCCAGCGTGCGCTGAATCCGATACCAGGCTTGCTAAAATGACTCAAGATATTGAGCGGGATCAAATTACCAGGGCCCTCGAAGCGAGTCGCTGGAACCAGTCGGCGGCCGCCAGATCACTGGGTATCACGCTTCGCCAACTGCGCTACAAAATTGAAAAAATGAGCCTTAA
Organism: Gammaproteobacteria bacterium; assembly: GCA_027293245.1. Lineage (GTDB taxonomy): Bacteria > Pseudomonadota > Gammaproteobacteria. The sequence goes on along the minus strand of JAPUFZ010000113.1, from coordinate 113 downwards.
CAAACCTTAACATTTGTTTGTGAAAAGCTAACATTTTTGTCATTTTTTTAACACCTAGATTTCAACCTTAGTTCCATAATTTTCACATAACTTATTGATTTTTAATCATTAAT
>JAPUFZ010000112.1 GCA_027293245.1 Gammaproteobacteria bacterium | reverse complement strand
AACGGCAGTGTGTACATCTGATCCCTTACCGCCGAGGTTGCCCTTTTCGACATATTTTTTTGCATTATCCCAGGCGCCGCCGGCATTTGCCATCATCAGCGCCATCAGTACGCAGCTAAGCAGTGCACCGGAGAGCATGCCGCCCAGCGCCTCGGGACTGATAAGGAACCCAACCAGTGGGGGCGCACTCACCGCAATTACTCCGGGCAATATCATTTTCTTCAGCGCAGCGGTGGTGGCGATATCGATGCAACGGGCTGTATCGGGCTCCGCAGTGCCTTCGAGTAAGCCTTCGATTTCGCGGAACTGGCGTCGAATTTCCTTGATCATTTCAAATGCAGCGTCACCAACAGCCGTCATCGTAATAGAGGCGATCAAATACGGAATGACACCGCCGATAAAAAGACCGATAAGGACTTCCGGATTATTCAGTTCCAGTCTAAAGTCAGGTATGTTGGCCGCTACGGTTTGAATAAATGCGGTAATGATCGCGAGTGCAGCGAGTGCGGCAGCGCCAATTGCAAATCCTTTTCCGATCGCCGCGGTGGTGTTACCGAGCTCATCCAGGGAGTCGGTGATCTTGCGCGTCTCTTCACCCAATCCAGCCATTTCGGCAATGCCACCGGCATTATCTGCAACCGGGCCGTAGGCGTCGATCGCCATGGTAATGCCGACCGTAGCGAGCATGCCGACAGCCGCAATACCAACACCGTAAAGCCCGGCGAAGTGACTCGAAACTGCGATAATTCCAGCTATGGTCAGCACCGGCACAGCAACTGACTGCATACCAATCGCAAGCCCGCTAATCATAACCGTCGCAGCCCCGGTTTCGCCGGCTTTGGCGATGCGCTCTACGGGTTTGCCCGCAGTATAGTACTCGGTTACCAGGCCGATAATGATTCCACCAACAGCACCTGAGAGCACCGCTACCCAGATCCCTGAAGACATGCCCATAGATAATATGAGCAAATAGCCAGTCACGATAAACAATATTGATGCGCCAATGGTACCCATACGCAATGCTTTTTCGGGCGACTTTGCGGAGTTTATCTTAACGATGTAAATCCCGGCTGCCGAACAGATCAGGCCCAGAGACGCCAGCGCCAGTGGTAGAAACATCAGGCTATCCTGGCTACCCATGTCGCTCATTGCTGCTGCGGTCAGGGTCGAAGCGATCGCAATCGTCGCGATCATTGAACCGCAGTAGGACTCGAAGATGTCGGATCCCATGCCAGCAACGTCACCCACATTGTCGCCAACATTATCGGCGATAACGCCGGGATTACGAGGATCGTCTTCCGGAATGCCTGCTTCGATTTTCCCCACCAGGTCGGCACCGATGTCAGCGCTCTTGGTAAAGATACCACCGCCGACGCGTGAAAACAGGGCGACCACCGATGCGCCCATGGCAAAGCCATGGATGGCATGTATCGTCTCGGTATCGCTATTGAACATTACGAATACTATGCCCAGACCCAGCAACCCCAGGGCTGCGACGGAAAGTCCCATAATCGATCCACCAAGAAAAGCAACCGTCAGGGCGCTAGCGGCACCTTCGTTGTGCGCCGCAGTCGTGGTGCGCATATTGGCGCGGGTTGCCGTGTTCATACCGATATAGCCGGCAGTTCCGGAGGCCAGTGCACCCAGCAGAAAGCAAAAGGTGGTTTGCCAGCCAAGGGATATATACAGTAATACCATTAACACGGCAGCGAATATCGACAGCATTTGGTATTCGCGTTTCATGAAAACCATCGCGCCGAGATGAATCTGGTTGCCGATCTTGACAACCTTGCCTTCACCTTCCGGATATTTCTTGACTAATTCATAAATATATTTGGCGGCAAACAGCCCCAGTACACCGATGATCGGTGGTAACAGAGTAATCACGTCCATAATTCCCCCTGGAAATGGATAATGTGGTAATCGTAGAACAGGCTATATTGACTGCCTGAAAAAATTAGCCAGCATGATATCGATATTTGGCGCGGGTTCAAAACCTCTTTCACCTAAATTGGCTGAATCTACTAAAATAAGCGTAAATAATGACAATCATTGCAATCTAATTGAAAAAAGAAGCATTACACTATTCATCTATCCGCTTCGGTGGTTTAATCTCGCAACCTGAAATCTACTCAAATATTCAAAAAATATTTTTCCCACTGACCCTGTAACCGCGCACACCCGCCTTAGATGTCGAATCGAGTCCATATAAAAGACGATTACCTTGAATTCAACCTGATCCGTCGGCGTCTGGTCGTATCCGCCGTCATTATTGCGATGTTGATTACGATGGTGTTGATTCGTCTATACGTATTGCAGATTGTCGATTACGAGCATTTTTCTACCCTCTCGGACAGCAACAGGGTTCGCATTAAGGCCATACCGCCGATTCGGGGCCTAATCTACGATAGAAAAGGCGTGGTATTGGCTAACAACTTGCCCGCCTACCGACTCGAGATTACCCCGGAACAGGTCGACGATATCGACGATACCCTGGACCGGCTCAAGCAGTATGTCTACTTTAGCGAAAATGATTTAAAGCGCTATCAACAGTCTTCACGCCGGCGTCGACCTTTTGAAAGTATACCCTTGCGACTGAACCTCGATGATGACGAAGTTGCCCGGCTGGCAGTCAATTTACACAAGTTCAAGGGAGTTGAAATCAACGCCCGGTTAACGCGTAACTATCCACTCGAAGGACATGCGATTCATGCACTGGGGTATGTTGGTCGAATAGATGAAAATGATTTGAGCAGGGTGAATGCAATTGATTATGCGGGTACCAGTCACATTGGTAAGCTCGGCCTGGAAAAATACTACGAGAGTGAATTGCATGGCACCGTGGGTGTCCAGCAGGTCGAAGTGAATGCCAAGGGGCGCACCCTGCGCGTGCTTGATGAGACTCCGCCGATCTCGGGTAATAATTTGTATTTGACGATCGATTCCAGGTTACAGAAGATTGCCGAGGACGCTTTTGGCGACTATAACGGATCGGTGGTAGCCATTGATCCGAACAATGGCGAGATACTGGCACTGGTCAGTATGCCCACTTTCGATCCTAATCTGTTTGTCAATGGTATCAGTGTAAATAATTATAGAGCCCTGCGAGGTTCACCCCGAAGACCGCTGTTTAATCGAGCGCTTGCGGGGCAGTATCCGCCCGGATCGACGACAAAGCCTTTTTTTGCTCTCGCCGGTCTGGAAAGCAATTCCATTACCACCAGCAAGAATCGATTTTGCGGTGGCTATTATATTCTCCCCAGGGAGACGAGAAAATTTCGAGACTGGAAGAAATGGGGGCATGGCAAAATGGATATGTTGGCTGCGATCACCCAGTCCTGCGACGTTTATTTCTATGACCTGGCCTATAAAATGGGCATCGACCTGATG
>JAPUFZ010000111.1 GCA_027293245.1 Gammaproteobacteria bacterium | reverse complement strand
GCCACCAATGCCTGGGCAGCGGGTCACCGCAAGATCAGCCGGCGTGTTGCCGCGATACGCGATCGTATCGTGGTCACCGAACCGCTTACCGATGCGCAGATGAAAAAAGTCGGCTGGCGGCACCGGCAGGGAATATACGATACCCGTACCCAACTTAACTACATGCGCTTGACTGCCGACAATCGAATTCTGTTCGGTGGACGGCTGGATTACTTCTTCGGTAACAATACCGATCCGGCGATAGATAAAACACCACAACCCTTTATCCGCCTGGTTCAGTCTTTCTATAGAACCTTTCCGCAGCTTGCCGATGAAATCCGTTTCTCATATGCATGGAGCGGTCCGATAGGACTGACCACGCGCATGGCCGTGCATTACCAGAAGTATCACGATGGTGACATGGTATTTGCTGGTGGTTACTCGGGCTTTGTTGTCACCGCGTCGCGCTTTGGCGCCCGAGTCGGCCTGGCAATACTGGACAGGCTCGACTTACCTGAAACCAGGATGAAATTTGCCAGAACCCAGCCCAATTACATTCCGCCCGAACCGTTTCGCTGGATCGGTGCAAAAATAACCATGTACGCACTCGACACGCTGGACGAAAAAGGTGGCTGGCGTAAGCTTTGGGTGCGAATGGTACAAAAGATGGGTTTTCCGATTACTCTTTGATGCAAGGTTTGACAGTGAAAGCGCTCACCAGCCAGCTGTATAAACCCCGTCAGTAAAGCATGCCAATAATCCGAATCCGGGTGATATCTTTGCTGGCATCGGCTTCAGGGCAGGTTTATAAACTGTGACTCGAGTCTCAATTCCCTGCAAGATTTGGCATTTATACTATTCTTTAATTTCCATGATTAAAAGGGTAACTATGCGAATTGATGGCCTGGATTACATAAACCATACATATCAGTATCTTACATAGATTAATTGATTTGATTTAAGGCTTGTAAATCCGGTCCCTGACCCACCAAATTCACACTTATCGCTCGACTGAAGCTGCAAATTTTACCATCAGGCTTGCCCTCGAATGCCTTAAGGATTCGGCTGGATAATGGCCCCGGAAACCCGGGGATCAGTAATCATATCTGCCCAGGTATTGTAACAGGTGGGTGATGACAAACGCTGAGCATCTTGAGACCGAACATAAAGCAACCCATGCCGGCGCGAGTGTCGTAGCAGACGATTTCGCCACATTTCCTGCCTGGAGTTGACGAGCTGTATTAATATGAAAACAATCGTAGGATTTGTTTGCGCTTTTCTGTTTCAAATGCTGGCTTTTTCGCCAGTATTGTCTGGCGAGCTAATTCTGACTGGCGAAGAAAAACAATGGCTTGCTGATCACCCGATTATCCGGTTATCACCAGACCCGGCGTTTGCTCCAATCGAAGAAGTTAATGGCAGGGGTGAATATGTCGGCATGGCAGCCGACTACATGGCGCTGATTGAAAAGAAGATGGGTTTCAAGTTTACCGTGGTTACCTTTCCCAGCTGGAAACGGGTGATGGCCGAAGCCAAACGAAAAAATGTCGATGTTCTGGCAGCTGTAACCCGTTCCCCGAAGCGAGAGAAATTTCTGAATTTCGCCAGGCCACACATCAGACTGCCCGGATTGATAATCGTCAGTGATCGTATTTCGGGAACTGTCAATATCAACGACCTGGGAGGAATGAGGGTCGCATCGCCGGCCGGATATATCTGGTTCGATCTAATTGGTTACGATTATCCTCAGATTAAGTTAATTGAGACGCCAACGCTGAAGAAAGGTTTGCGTGATCTTTCCCTCGGACTAGTCGATGCGGTAATAGCTGACCCGGCGGCCGTCACCTGGACGATCGAGCAAGAAGGTTTAACCAATTTGCGCATCGGTGGAGTGACCGGCTACTACTTTGAACTTGCCTTCGCCGCACGTAAAGACTGGCCGATATTGCACAGCATTCTGGAAAAATCAGTTCATTCAATCACCGAGGCAGAGCACAGCGCCATATCCAGTCGCTGGATACAAATTAGCCGCGATGCTGGCGTATCAAATAGTCTTATTATCGGAATGGCAGTTGGCCTGGTGCTGGTTATTTTGCTGGCCCTGGCATTTATGTTCGTGAACAGGTTGCTACGGATTCGCGTAGCGGCACAAACCGTAGAGCTGAATCGAGCCAATGATCGGCTGTCACGAATGAATGAAGATTTGGAAAAACGCGTTGACAAACGTACGCATGACCTTGAAAAAGCGATGCTAAAACTGAAAAAATCTCAGACCAAAATGGTGCAATCAGAAAAAATGGCCGCGCTTGGCCAGATGATTGCGGGTATCGCGCACGAAATCAATACACCGCTCGGTTATGCGCATAGTAACGTCATGGTGATGAAAGACTTCGTCGGCCGGGTAAAGTTTACGGATGAAATTTTCACAGCCTGGAAAGAAGTGATGAGCGATGAATCCGCGAGCGAAGAAGTAATATCAGTTATGTTTCGGGAAGTCGACCATGCCTTCACCGAGTTGAACAAGGATGAACTAATTGCAGAATGTGAAGAACTGGTTCTGGATACCCTGTATGGCCTTGATCAGATATCAGAAATTACCCACGATCTGAAGGATTTTAGCCGACTTAACCAGACCGAAATTGCAGAAGTCAATCTCAACGAAAACATCGAACGTACGCTCAAACTGGCGAAGAATCTGCTGAAAGATAATATCGATGTCAAACTGTCACTGGGTGAACTTCCGCTGATCAAGTGTAATCCGTCAAAAATCAATCAAGTGTTATTGAATCTGATTACCAACGCCTGCCATGCGATCCATGTGTCGGGTAAGAAGCGTGGCAGGTTATCGATAGAAACCAGTAGTGACGGAGACCGCGTACACGTCAGCATCAAGGATAATGGCATCGGTATTCCGAAAAAAGTCGGCAAGAAAATGTTTGACCCGTTCTATACCACCAAGGAGGTGGGTCAGGGTACCGGTCTGGGTCTATCGATATGCTACAACATCGTTGTTAAAGAACACAAAGGTAAAATCAGGGTTCAAACACGCGAGGGTATTGGAACCAGGTTTGTGATTAGCCTGCGCGTAGATGGCGCATCGAGTTCGGTGATCGATGCGGATGACAAGGCGCCAGTAAAAGCGTCTTTTGGATGACAACAGAAACCTTACTTATTGTTGACGATGAGACGCGCATTTTGCGCGCACTCAAGGCCGTGTTCCGCTCCGGTTATCGGGTACGTACGACGACAAATTGCAGTGAGGCCTTGCATATTCTCAAGACTGAACAGGTTAACGCGATCATTAGCGATCAGCGCATGCCGGAAATGCGCGGTGTGGATCTGCTTAATCGGGCGAGACGAATATCACCGAACACCATGCGTTTGTTGATGACCGGCTATTCCGATGTTTCGTCTATCCTCGATGCCATTAATCAGGGCGAGGTGTATCGTTATATTACCAAACCCTGGGGCCAGGATGAGATTCAGGCGGTGGTCGCTAATGCAGTGAAGATATCGCAAAAGCTTTATGATGTAGATCATGCACCAACGTATGACGCTACCACGGCTACTGATTATGCCGAGAAAACAGAATTACTGGTGCTGGACCGGCGTCAAACTATTTACGAGGTAGTGAGAAGCCAGTTTTCTGAATCCTGTATCGTGCATTATTCGCAGACCATTGAAGATACCGTCAAAATTTTTGTGCGCCGCCCGGTCAAGGTTGTGATAGTGAACGTACCTCGGGGAAATAGCGACTATCTGTCTTTTCTAAAGTTGATCAAGGGGCAGCATCCGTCGATAGTAACCATCGCAGTAATGGCTGAAAGCGATGCCGACCAAATTATCGATCTGATTAACCAGGGCCAGATTTACCGTCACCTTCCGCTCACAATCCCTCCGGGAAGAACGCGTATCTGTATTCAGTCGGCGATCAACTATGCGAATCGGCTACAGGCGAATCCTGTGTTGGCCGAAAGGCATCGTGTGGAAAAAGATGAGACGCCGGAATCGATCAGTCAGGTGAATCGACGCCGCATTGTGGAGAGTATGTCGATGTTGAAAAGACGATTGTTTAGCCTGACCAGTACGCAACCCAACAGATTATAGTTATAAAGTTAACGCTGGTTTAGGGCGCTGGCCATAAGTGGACCGGGGTATTGCTGTCGGCATGCTGCAGATAAGTTTGCACGAGCCGGGAAGTATCTGCATGCTGTTTCCAGTGCTGCAATATCCAGTTAGCGCCGGTTTGTTCTGAAACCATACGCGCCTCGATGATATCCAGTAAGCGCGCCGAGTCGATGATGCCAATTTTCTCCAGCCCCTGCCGGGCGAGTGGTAGTGCCCGCGACAGAATGAGGTTTTTTAACGAATCTTCAAAACCGTTTATCCAGTGTACCTGCGAGCGCATACCGTATTGTGCGGCCCGGTAGAAATCAGTCTCCAGCGTGGAGAAATCAAGCGCGCGTAAATTTTCTCCGCATCGCTTTAATCCCTCGGTAAGGCCGAGATAGAAAGCAGTGTTGGCCATCGTGTCCAGCAGTGTCGGACCAGAAGGCACGACCCTGAGTTCGAGCCGTAAGTGATAGTCCCCACTCGAATTTAGCCCCAGGATAGGTCGTACCCAACGCCAGATGGTGCCATTGTGCAGGTTAAAATGATGCAAGGCCTCAATCGGTTTGTCGATCACCTCGGGTAAGATCGGACTGTAGTAAAAATTATCTTCAAACAGGTCGAATATGGATTCTATGTAGGCCTTGCCAAAATGCACCCTCGGTACAATGTGGTCGCGGATTTCCTGCGGATTGCGGGTATCAACCGCCTGTTTAAAAATGCCGATGCGGGATTCTTGCCAGCAACACTTGCCCAGTACCAATGGTGAATTGGGGGTCGCACCCAACACCAGCATACTCGCCCACAGGGCCGCATTATAGGTATCTACGGCCTCGTCAAACGGTACCTGCATATGTATCTGTAGCGAGGTGCCGAGTGCCTCGAGCATGACGTCATTTTTTTCGATGGACAGGTGTTCCTCACCGTGTAAATCGAGCTGTACCGGTCGCCCGCGCATCTTGATCAACTGGTGACTGAGTTGATTGTACCGATGCTGCTCGGACATGTACTCGTCGGTGTTCAAATGCGCACGGTGCAGGCTTGGCAAGACACCGAACAGCACGGTATGGGCGCCGAAACCGAGTGCCGATTGTTGAACCTGATAGTAAAGTTCGGATAAATCGGCATCCATATGACTCAATACATCCGCGTCTACAACAAAAGGATGGCCATTGATCTCGAGGTTGAATTTCGCCAGTTCCAGCGTCAATAATGGGTTTGCGCAATCGTTGAGCACCTGCGCATTGACTTTGCTGGGCTGGCCCTGCGCATCGACCAGGCAAAGCTCGAGTTCGTAGCCAAGCACCCGGCTGGCATCGTCAAAAGCCCGTCGGTCGAAAAGCGAGCGCACGAAACTGGTTTCCTCGACCAGGCGCTCGTGAAAGCGATCGAAATCCTGCGCATCGAAATTCTCTTTACTGATTTCTTCACCCATGCGCCGAGTATATGTCGAAGCAGGAAACTTGCCTACCAGATATCTACAAAGGAATTGATAAGGGCATCGCTGGCATGAGCAGTAGTTTTCAATTCACAGGCTGTTTATACTCTGCTCACTTTTCAATAGAGACAACGATGCCAATCATCCTGCAGGTATCTAAACTGGTAAAACGATTTGCTAAGCTGACCGCCGTTAATGATGTGAGTTTTGAAATTCACACCGGTTCCTGCTTCGGCTTACTGGGGCCTAATGGTGCCGGCAAAACTACCACGATTGAGTTAATGGAGGGCATCAAGACGCCGGACTCGGGCAGTATTCTTTATAACGGTGAGCCGCTTGGCCAGCAGTTTCGCAACGAAGCCGGCATCATGTTCCAAAATACGGCCTTGCAGGAATTTGTCACGGTACGTGAAATGCTGGTTCTATATAGCCGCTTCTATCCGCGCTCAGCCGACATTGACGAGCTAGTCGAGCAATACTCGTTGCAGGATTTTTTGCATCAGGACACGCGTAAAATATCGGGTGGGCAGAAACAACGCCTGTTGCTGGCGATGGCACTGATCAATTTGCCAAAAATACTTTTTCTCGACGAACCCACTACTGGACTCGATCCTCAGTCGCGACGCAATCTCTGGGAGCGGGTGCGCCAGGTAAAGGCGCAGGGAACCACTATTTTACTGACCACACACTATATGGAAGAAGCCTACGAGTTGTGTGATGAGATAGCGATAATGGACCATGGCCGCATCATTGCCCACGATGCCCCCGATGCCTTGCTAGCCAAACATTTTGACGATGTCGTCGTGCAAATACACGAACAGGATATTCCGCGTCAACTCGGAGAGTCTGAATTCAATGCAACCTATCGAAACGGTAACGCCCATATACTGACCGCTGACGTCAACCAAACTGTTGAAAAACTGTTGGCGCTTGAGGTGCCGTTAAACCGGTTACGAATTCGAGCACGCGATCTTGAAGACCTGTTCCTGGAGTTAACCGGCAAGGAGTTACGCGCCTGATGTGGAATAGAGTTTACGCCCTGTTTGTGGCCCGAAATACCGAATTTTTTCGCGATCGATCGGCACTGGCCTGGAGTGTGCTGATGCCGGTGTTAATAATAATTGGTTTTACCTATGCATTTACTGAAGACAATCCGGAAAAGTTCAAGGTCGCGATGATAGCTGCGGTGCAATCGGGAGGCGCAACCGATGCGTTCAAGACAACTCGTTATATCAAGTTTATCGAGGTCGATGACATCGAAGCCAATTTGCGCAAGATAGAGCGTCACCAGATCGACCTGCTATTCGATGCGAATACGCACAAATACTGGATTAACCAGACCTCCCCAAACGGTTATATCGTCGAGAAATTACTCATAGCCGCGTTTGCCGATTCAGGACAGACGCTGCAACAAAACATGGTCGAGGGTGACGAGGTGCGATATATCGACTGGGTAATTCCAGGTATTATCGCAATGAACATAATGTGGGGGGCCCTGTTCGGTATCGGCTATGTGATTGTGCGCTACCGTAAGATGGGGGTACTCAAACGTCTGCATGCAACCCCGGTAACATCGGTTGAGTTTCTCACCGCGCAGATTTTTTCACGCCTGTGGCTATTACTGGTGGTCAACATCCCGATTTATATCGGCATGGACTTTTTTCTCGACTTTCGCATGGATGGGTCTTACTTCGACCTTTTGCTGGTGTTCACGCTCGGTTGTATCTGCCTGATTTGTTGTGGCCTGGTAGTCGCAGCGCGTATATCCAGTGAAGAAGTGGCGAATGGATTACTCAATCTTTTCAGTTGGCCGATGATGTTTCTCTCCGGCGTCTGGTTTTCGCTGGAGGGCGCGCATCCATTGATGCAAAAATTTGCATTGATATTGCCACTGACCCACATCACCGCCGCAGCGCGGGAAATCATGATCGACGGTGCCGGGCTGACGCAAATTTCCGATCATTTGCTGGTACTGGGCCTGTCGAGTGTGGTGTTACTGGTGGTTGGCGCAAAAATATTTCGCTGGGAGTAGCAACACTTTGCCAGGCTAAAACGTTAAACTACGGACAGCCTCCTAGAATACATACCTGCGTAAAGGGATAACCCTATGACAGTCATCAAGCAAGACGATTTGATCGATAGTATCGCTGGCGCGCTACAGTTTATTTCCTATTACCACCCGGTTGATTTCATTCGCGCGATGGATGCGGCCTATCAACGCGAACAGAATCCGGCGGCGCGCGACGCGATTGCGCAAATATTGATCAACTCGCGTATGTGTGCGGAAGGCCGGCGCCCGATTTGCCAGGATACTGGAATCGTTACAATATTTCTGAAGGTCGGGATGGAGGTACAGTGGCAGGCGCAAATGTCGGTCACCGATATGTGCAATGAAGGTATTCGGCGCGCCTATCTGGACCCGGACAACGTATTGCGTGCTTCGATCCTGGATGATCCGGACGGCTCACGAAAAAACACTAACGACAATACCCCGGGTGTGATTCATTACGATATCGTACCCGGTGATACGCTCGAGGTTCATGTCGCTGCGAAGGGTGGCGGCAGTGAGGCCAAGTCAAAATTCGTCATGCTCAATCCATCGGATTCGGTGGTTGACTGGGTGCTTGAAATGGTGCCGCAGATGGGCGCTGGCTGGTGTCCACCGGGGATGCTTGGGATCGGCATTGGCGGCACGGCCGAGAAGGCGATGATGCTGGCAAAAGAAGCGTTGCTCGAACCCATCGATATTCAGGATTTACAGGCACGTGGTGCTAACAATCGGGCCGAGGAATTGCGCCTGGAAATCTACGACAAGGTTAACCGGCTTGGAATCGGAGCACAGGGTCTCGGTGGTCTGACCACGGTAATGGACGTCAAGGTCAAGGACTACCCCTCACACGCGGCCAACAAGGCGGTCGCGATTATCCCCAACTGTGCGGCAACTCGACACACGCATTTTGTGCTCGACGGTAGCGGAGCGGCAAAACTGACCCCACCGAGCCTCGATGAATGGCCTAAAATTACGCGCGAAACCAGTGACAAGGTCAAGCGTGTCAACCTGGATACCGTGACTCGCGACGAGATCAAAACCTGGCAACCGGGAGATACCTTGTTGCTCAGTGGCAAAATGCTGACCGGGCGCGATGCAGCACACAAAAAAATGGTTGATTTGATTGCCAGGGGTGAAGATTTACCGGTCGATTTGAGGGGGCGGTTTATTTACTATGTCGGACCTGTCGATGCTATTCGTGACGAAGTGGTCGGCCCGGCGGGACCCACCACGGCGACGCGTATGGATAAATTCACCCGTATCATGCTGGAGCAAACCGGCCTGTTGGGTATGATCGGCAAGGCCGAACGCGGACCCACGGCTATCGAAGCGATCAAGGACTATGAATCGGTTTACCTGATGGCGGTGGGTGGCGCGGCTTACCTGGTGGCGCAGGCGATCAAAGCTTCAAAAGTTGTTGGATTCCCCGAACTGGGCATGGAGGCAATATATGAATTTGAACTCGAAGACATGCCGGTCACCGTTGCGGTCGATCACCTGGGTGTATCCATTCATCAAACCGGGCCGAAGCTATGGGCCGAGAAAATTAGCCAGCTGGAAGTTGAGTTCCACGCCTGACCTACCCTGACCAGAGATTAATATGCAAATCAAACTTGACGACTTATCCACGCCACTGACTTATTTCACGATGACGCAAGCCGTGTTACCGCGTCCAATCGCCTGGATACTGTCGGAAAATGACGATGCGAGTTTCAACCTGGCACCTTTTTCGTATTTTAACGCGATATGTAGCGACCCGCCGCTGGTCATGGTGTCGATCGGGTTGCAGGAGAATGGCAGCGAAAAGGACAGCTTGCGAAACATCAAGCAGCGTTCACAATTTGTAATCCATATCGCCAGCTGCGATCAATTACCAGAACTCAATCAGTCTTCCGCTACCTTGCCACCCGGCGAATCGGAGGTGCTGGCAAACAACTTGCAAACAACGCCGGTCGAGGGTTTCCATATGCCACGGCTGAGCGACTGTAAAATTGCGCTCATGTGTGAGCGTTACCAAATTCAAACCATCGGCAATAGTAACCAGCAATCACTGTTGTTTGGTGAAATCAGGGAAATTTATGTCGATGATAGCTGTGTCGAAATCAATGACCAGGGGCGATTGAAAATCCTTGCAGACCAGGTCCGGCCCCTGGCACGCCTCGGTGCCAGCCAATTCGCTTCGTTTGGTGATGTGCTGGTGGTTCAACGCCCGGCCTAAGTCCGACAGGCTGCTAATCTGATCAGGGGCTTTCTAGTCTTTGGAGGCTCGACCCAGTCCCCAGATTTAGACGTGGGGGCAACCCGCCCGGTGCAGGGTTTTGGTGATCTCGCTGGCGGTCGAGCCAGTCGTGATGATGTCATCAACCACGGCAACCCGGGACCAGGGTCTGGTTGGCTGGTAAGCAAATGCCCCGAGAATATTTTTTTCGCGCAGGTGCGCACTGAGGCCCGACTGACTAGCGGTATTACGAATACGGCGCAGGGACTGGGTATCGACAGGAATGTCGAGTGCCTGCGACAGAATTCTGGCAATTTCGAAGGCCTGATTGTAACCGCGTTCTAGCAAACGTTGGTGGTGCAAGGGTACCGGCAACAATATTTCGGGAGCTGGATGAATATTGGCAAAGGCGTCGATAAAACGGGTCACCAGGCTATTAGCAAGATGCAGGCTGTCGGCGTATTTCAGTTGCAGGAGCAGATCTCGAGTCAGCCCCTGGTATTTCAACGGTGCCACCAGGTTTTGCCAACGCGGTGGATCAAACAGGCAGGCGGCACACAGGGTTTCGCCTCTTTTGTTTTCGAGGCCACAGAGGCCACAGGGATTATTGACGCGTGTCAGTGTCGCAATGCAATTGACACAATAAAACTGCAGGGGTTTGATTGAATGCGCACATCCGAGGCATAAGGCCGGATCGAGTATGCGGCTGACCAGCTGGTAAAACGCTGTTTGAAATCGTCTTCCTGACATTGACTATTCCCTTTGTTGCAATAGACTTGGTGTTCTATTGTAATCCGGCCCCGATAAACATGACCGATTTAGTACAACCGATCCGACACGACTGGACGCTCGCGCAAATTAAAGCGCTTTTTGCCAAACCTTTCAACGATTTATT
>JAPUFZ010000110.1 GCA_027293245.1 Gammaproteobacteria bacterium | reverse complement strand
GATCCCGAATATTTTTGCACGGAATGTCATACCTACGCGGCAGTCCGGATCGACTGTTTCGAATGTCATTCAGACCGGGCAGCCAAAATCACCTCCCAGCTTGAAATTGGCAAGCTGTATTTTAGCTTGTATTATTATGATCCGCCTGCCATTGATCCGCTGCGCGGCAGGTTACACCAGACCCTATTACGACAGGTTGAAATGCGTGAGCAAAGATAGCAACAAAGCGCCTGAAGCAAACCAGCCAGACTCCCGACGCAATTTTCTGATGGGCGGCGCGGCGATGGCAGCATTGTTTGTTGCTCCGGGAGTCATGCTATACCGCACCGGCCTCGCTAAATCTGCCGATGCACCGGTCGATGATAGTGTGCGTTGGGGCATGCTGATCGATACCAATGAACTGACTGAGGCAGATGTCGACGCCTGCGTTAGCGCCTGCCGGCGCGAACACGGATGGAAAGACCCTGGCAAATCCAAAACTGACGCTCAGTGGATAAGAAAAGTGAACCTGCGCGATCCGGAAACAGGCCATCAGAAATTTCTGCCGATGATGTGTCAGCATTGCGAGGACCCACCTTGCGTCGATGTCTGCCCAACCGGAGCTTCGTTCAAACGCGCGGATGGCATCGTGCTGGTCAACAAGCATACCTGCATTGGCTGTCGCTATTGCATGTTGGCCTGCCCCTATAAAGCACGTTCATTCATTCATGAAAACCTGCACGACCAGTTGCCGGTGGCGCCTCGTGGCAAGGGCACGGTCGAATCCTGTACCCTCTGCGTTCACCGTATTGACCGTGATGGCGCAAACGCGGTGCCGGCCTGTGCGGAAGCGGTTAATCGAGCCAATCGGAAACCAATCCTGTTCGGTGACCTGAATAATCCAGAGAGTGATATTTCCAGGCGCCTGGCACAACTCGGTGGCATAAAATTACGCGCAGATCTCGGTCTCAACCCCGGCATTCGCTACCTGGGACTGTAAACATGGCAACGCGATATTCAGAATTGAAGCCAAGTTCTCCACAATACTGGTTAATGCTGGGCCTGCTGGCAATTTTGATATTTGCCGGGCTCGCTGCAGCGCGCACAATGGATGTCGAAGGTCACCATGTGAGCGGCATGAACAATCAGATTGTCTGGGGCCTGCCCCATGTTTTCGCGATATTCCTGATCGTTGCCGCCTCCGGTGCACTCAATGTTGCCTCGATCTCATCGGTATTTGGAAAACCGGATTACGAACCACTCGCGCGGCTATCGGCAATATTGGCCATCGCATTGCTAGTCGGGGGCCTGGCCATTCTGTTGCTCGACCTCGGACGACCCGACAGACTGATTGTGGCAATTACCACCTATAATTTTAAATCGATATTCGCCTGGAATATCATTCTTTACACTGGATTTGTGGTAATTGTCGCTGCCTATCTGTGGCTAATGATGGAGCGGCGTATGCACAGGTATAGCAAGCCGGCAGGTATTGTTGCACTGATCTGGCGCCTGGTGCTAACCACCGGTACCGGTTCGATTTTTGGTTTTTTAGTCGCACGCGACAGTTACGATTCCGCCCTGCTGGCGCCGATGTTTATCGTCATGTCGTTTGCATTTGGCCTGGCCATATTCATCCTGATTCTGATTGCCAGTTTTAAACTCGACAATCGAGTCCTGGACGATTCTCATTTACAGCGATTACGAAAGCTACTGGGCATTTTTACGCTGTCGATATTTTATTTTGTATTGCTGTTTCATCTGACCAAACTCTATGGCAGCCAATACCATGACATCGAATATTTCTTACTGGTCGACGGTGGCATCTATACCACGCTGTTCTGGTTAGTCCAGATCGGTATCGGCACCCTGGTACCCTTGTTGCTGGTTTACCTTCCTGCGTATAAGCAATCCAGGTTAGCACTGACCCTGGCCTGCTGCCTGGTGATCGTCGGTGCTTTCGCACAGCTTTACGTTATCATCATCGGTGGTCAGGCTTACCCGCTGAATATATTTCCGGGTTTCGAGGTAAGCAGTAGCTTTTATGACGGCGTCGTCGGCACATACAGCCCCAGTATCTGGGAATTGATGCTGGGCCTCGGAGGTTTTGCGGCTTCAGTATTGATCACTTTCCTGGTAGCACGCGTGTTGCCTGTGATTCCCGAAATACTGCCTGCGGACCCGGTTTCCTGAACCGATTGGCAAAGCGTTAACATGGCTTCTTTATTCATCTCCGCCGCGCACAAGTCTTCAGGCAAAACCACTGTCTCAATCGGCCTGAATGCAGTGCTGCACAGACGTGGACTCAGGGTCCAGCCTTTTAAGAAAGGTCCCGACTATATCGACCCTATCTGGCTCGGCATGGCTGCGGGCAGGCCCTGCTATAACCTGGATTTTTTTACCGCCGGCAAAACTGAAACCATCAAGGATTTTGTGCGCCGCAGTGCGGACGCGGATATTTCAATTATCGAGGGCAACAAGGGGCTTTACGATGGGCTCGACCTCGATGGTAGCAACAGTAATGCAGCACTGGCCAGCGCGCTGAAGATTCCGGTAATACTGGTTATCGATGCGCGCGGCACGATGCGTGGTATCGCACCACTACTGATCGGCTACCAGGTATTTGATCCCAGGGTCAATATTGCCGGTGTCATTGCAAATTTGACCGGTGGCGCGCGGCACGAATCGAAACTACGCGCCGCCGTCGAGTACTACACCGATATTCCATTTCTTGGCGCGCTCGCCAATGAGCCTTCAATATCGTTGCCAGAAAAACACATCGGCTTGATACCAGGATATGAGGACCCGGAAGCCGACGATAGGATATCTACCATCGCCAACGCTGTTAATGATCATATCGACGTCGATAAGATCATCGATATTGCCGGCACGGCACCCGGCGTGCAGTCGGAATCGTCCGCTCCGGTCCAGATTGCGACCCATGCCGGGTTGAGAATAGGCATTGCCCAGGATTCGGCATTTGGTTTTTACTACCCGGGTGACCTGGAAGCGATTCAGGCTACCGGTGCAGAGCTGGTCTCAATCAATACCTTTCGCGATCACGAATT
>JAPUFZ010000011.1 GCA_027293245.1 Gammaproteobacteria bacterium | reverse complement strand
AAGTATATTCCAGTGCATGAAATGATCGGCGCCCGGGTGAAAAAATCCCTGTAAGCCCTTGCTTACCCTTGCCACCAGCGTACCGACCTTGCGCAGTCCATCGAAGCTTAGCGGGGCGATTTGCTGGTATGTTTTACCTGGCAGGTAAGTTAATACACGTGCTATATGCCGACTACCATCAGCAGTTTTTAACGTAACTGAAGCCTCACCATCTTTGCCAGGCCTGACCCGTGGTACCGGCAGTGAGCCATCAACTTCTTCAAGATGCCGTAATGCTTTTAACTGGAGGTCGATACTGCCCGGGTCTTCGTCCGCGCTGGCAATTTTGAGTACAAATTGTTGCCCGTCCGCGCTAGTGATGCGGGTATTCTGGTCTCTCTCACCGACCAGGGATTTATGTTTTCCTTCGAGGTCAAAATACTGTTTGGCAATATTGGCCAGCTCACCATCGCTTAAAACCGGTGGCGTGAATCGAAAGTCTTCCAGGGTCAAGGGTTGAACCAGGCTAGCCATCTTAACAATCTCCTGTATTGCGGGGACAGTTTACTTGATTCCCGCTCGAAGTTTGTTAATAAGAAAACTGTTCCTGCAATCCAGATATACTTTGCTGTTTTAACATTCCATGGATTTGAAAAATGAGCATTGATTTAGCCGCCGTACGAGCCGATACGCCGGCCTGTAAAAACCTGCTTCACTTTAATAATGCCGGTGCTTCGCTGACACCGCAACCCGTCTATGATACGGTTATCGCCCATCTTGATCTTGAGCGACGCATCGGGGCTTACGAGGCAGAAGAGGCAGCATCCGAAACCCTTGAGGACTTCTATGATGCGATGGCAGAAATGCTTAGCTGCCATCGTGACGAGATCGCCTATATCGAGAATGCGACTCGTGCCTGGGATATGGCGTTTTACTCGCTGCCGCTCGAAGCCGGTGACCAGATTCTCACGCACTCGAGTGAATACGCGTCCAACTACCTGGCTTACCTGCAACAGGCCCGCCGACGTGGGTTGAAAATCGATGTCGTTCCCTCTGATCGATACGGACAAATCGATGTCGCCGCGCTCGAGTCGATGATCAATGAGCATACCCGCCTTATTTCGATCAATCATGTTCCGACGCAAAGCGGGCTGGTCAACCCGGCTGAAAAGGTTGGTGAAATCGCCAGTAAGCATGGCATTTTTTATTTGCTCGACGCCTGCCAGGCGGTGGGTCAAATGCCGGTTGATGTGAGTCGCATCAAATGCGACCTGTTAACCGGCACAGGGCGGAAGTTTCTGCGCGGACCACGCGGCACCGGCTTTCTTTATGTGCGCCGATCCATTCTCGACCAGCTCGACCCGCCATTCATCGACCTGCGCGCGGGAAACTGGATCGATCAGGACAGTTTCGAATTCGCGCCTGGGGCAAAACGTTTCGAAAACTGGGAAAGCTATGTTGCGGGTAGAGTCGGGCTAACCCACGCAGTGCGTTACGCACTCGATATAGGTCTCGACAGCATCCAGTCCCGGGTAGTTGAACTCGCAGAACGATTACGCACCCGGTTGGCCCAGATTAAAGGCATCACTGTCAGGGACCCAGGTGAACATAAATGTGGCATCGTAACCTTCCATAAGCAAGATGAAGAGGCATTCAAGCTGGCTGCCCGTTTACGCGCCAGTCAAATTAATATTTCGGTGACCACGCCGGCGAGTGCCCGGCTTGATAGTCAATTTTCCGTGCAAAGGGATATCGCCCGCGCATCGGTCCATTATTTTAATAGCGAAGAGGAGGTTGAGCGGTTTTGTGAAATTTTAGGCCGCTAACCAATTCAGGGGTTCCAGGTTAAAAAGCACCACCACGTTTAAGCGCCATATATTCACTAATCAGGGCCGAGTGCATATAGGACGGCTGGGTATCGGCAACGATGACGTTCTGGCTGCGCAGATCGGTGAGCATCGACGCCTGTTTTTGCATTTGCCGGCTGGCACCACAGTATTTGAGCGCATCCTCGAGCGATACAATATCGGCATGCTGCGCGTCGGTGAGTACCTGTTGTCGCATGCAGGCGACTAATACCAGGTGATGTTGCGATAACATTTTTACTGCCTTCGAGAGGTCGTCCCGGTCTTCGGGTTCGATCGATGAAATCAAAATGATGAGTGAACGCTTTGACTGGCGAGTCATCAATTGCTGTGCCACTTCGAGATAATCGCTGGTAGCCAGGGTACTGTCGAGATCATAGATCTGATCGAGCAGGTGACCGACCTGCAGCCGGCCTTTGAATGGCGGCACCCACCGGGGCTGGCCGGCAAAACTCAGTAAGCCCACGCTATCGCCCTGTCGCAATACCACGAATGCTGAAAGCACCAGGGCATTGAGGGCGTGATCGAAATGACTAATGTCGCCATCTTTGGCGCGCATACGGCGTCCGCAATCGAGCAGAAATATGACTTGCTGGTCTCGTTCTTCCTGGTATTCGCGTGAGATCGGCCGGTTAAATCTCGCGCTTGCGCGCCAGTCGATCTGGCGCAGGGAGTCGCCCACCCGAAAGTCGCGTAACTGTCGAAAATCGGTACCGTCACCACGGCGTTGGCTTATTTGAACGCCCCAGTCACTGTAGAGCAGGTCGCTGTTAATAAACGAAGATTGAAAAAGTGGTTTGTAATTGGGGTAAATTTTGGCCTGTTCGGGTTTGCAGAAGTAGCTATTCCTTTCCCATAATTTTAATGGCGACATGATTCGGCAACAAACCTGGCCAAATTGCGCGAGGCCACGTTGCAGTGGAGTAATGGTGTAACGCACGACGAAATGTTCTCCGGGTGCTATTTGTGCTTTTACCGGCAGACCCTGTAGTTGTAGTTTTGACGAGGGTGAATCCGTCAGCCATAGCGTTTGTCGGTTCGCCGATCGGTTACTCAGCTTGATCGTGACTCTTTGCCGTACACCGAGGGCAAGATGCGGGTCGAGGGTTCGGATTACTTCCAACTTTGGCGTGTATCGGGCCATGAAGAAGTCGAACAGGGTGACTATACCGAGCAGGATGCCATAGGACCAGAAGGTCAGGTTGATCGCTAAGCTATTTTGCCAGCCGGCGATCTGTGCCACGCTCACGAGTAGACCGAGGCCTACCCAGACCAGCAAAAGTAGCAAAAGATGACGGGACGGTTTCATGAACGCGGCGCATCCACCTTTTCCATCAGCGTGCGTAGTACATCGTCGACATGTAAACCATCGATTTCCACTTCCGGCGCGAGAATCACGCGATGTCTGAGCACCGCCAGGGCCATGCTTTTTACGTCGTCCGGGGTAATAAAATGCTCGCCATTAAGCAGGGCGACCGCTTTGGCGCATTTCAACAGGGCGATGCTGGCCCGTGGTCCGGCACCGTGGCGTAATAGTGTCGTGTTTCGGGTTTCACGTGCCAGATTGACGGCGTACTCGGCCACACTCGGATCGACGTCAATTTGGGCGCATTGCGCTTGCGCCGTGGTGATGTCGATGAGACTTTCCTGCGCTGTTTTATCAATCGGGGTCGACTGTGCGGAGTGCTGTGTCGCGATTAGAATTTCGTCTGCCGCCGATGGATAGTCGATGTTGATCTTGATAACAAAACGATCGAGCTGTGCCTCGGGCAAGACATAGGTGCCTTCCTGTTCTATCGGGTTCTGTGTTGCCAGTACCATAAAAGGTTTTTTAACCTCGAGTGTTCTGCCGTCCAGGGTTACCTGGTACTCCTGCATGACCTCGAGCAGCGCCGCCTGGGTTTTGGCCGGTGCGCGGTTTATTTCATCGGCTAGCAACAGGTTGGTAAATACCGGACCCTGCTTGAGTATGAATTTGCTTTGTGCCATGTCAAACATGACGTGGCCGGTAACATCACCTGGCATTAGATCGGGCGTGAACTGGATACGTTTGAATTTTCCCCCGATTCCTGATGCCAGTGTTTGCACCAGCAGGGTCTTACCCAGTCCCGGAACACCTTCGATCAATACGTGTCCGCCGGCGAGCATCGCAACCAGCACCTGTTCGACGACCTTCGGCTGGCCGATCAGGTGTTTGTTGACGTGCGCCTTCAGTGAATTAAGCGATGCCGACAGGGCTACCAGATTTGTTGCTAGATTATTCATAGTGATTGCTCGATATATTTTAATAGTTTCACGGTTCGTACAAATGAAGCTTCGTTGAATTCCATCGAATTGAGTGCGATGTCGACGGTAGCCACTTCGATGCCACAATGCCGGGCGATTAATTGAAGCTGTGTTTGCGCGTCATTGCCGGCGCCTGCGAACCCGGGCAGCACGATACTCGCGCGCCGTAGTATTTGCGCTCGCACGGGCTCAATCAGTTTATCGCTTGCCTTACGATGCCATAAGTAGTTTGCAGTCGCCGAAAAGTGTTCGCTCAATGCGCGCCCGCCATCCGTGTCGCGCGGTATAATTCGGCCAAATCGATGGCCCAGATGCCAGAGCCAGAGAGCTATAGTTAGTGCCAGGGCGATCAATAGCTCAGGTGCGTTGTCTGACATTAATACCCAGATGGAATCACGCAGGGCAGGGTGCAGAATCGCAAAATCACCGGTTTGCGCACTCAGAACCCAGAGCAGGTAAGCGTGATCGTAATCGTCGATTCGACTGGAAGTCCATATCGTCGGATCTGAAATAATTGTCAGTAGCCCGTCACCCACGTCGAATTGCATCATATGGATGCCGTGGTCGGAGGATGACCAGCTAAACGGCTGCGGCATGGAATCGTCGACTTCCTCTCCCTCGGCATAGGGATGCGTTAAAACCTTATACGATTTAAAAGCGATTTCGAGAACTCCGATATCGTCGCCAAAATCGATGCGGGTCAGTGAGGTCGTGTCAGTTTTTAATTGTCCAATTTCCTCGAGTGTTTTCCCTTCCTCGATTTGCTGGTTGAGCTCACGTAGTGATTCGCTGATTGGGGTTCCCTCATCCTGCGTTTCATCGTCGTGTGTTTCCTCATCGGCGGTATCATCTTCTCGGTCGGGCCATTGCACCTCTACATTAAATTCTTCGAGTAGCAGGTCATCTGAATTGGCGAAGGAATTGGCAGTGACTATCAGCGTCCCACCATTTCCAAGCCAGCTCAGTACCTGCTCGAGCTGACGCGGGTTCACTACCTGGTTTGCATCTGTGATCAGTACCGTGGCAACCCCGTCCAGGGTGTCGAGCCCGATCAGGCTGTCGGCTTCTACCGCATTAATACCACTTTCCTGCATAAAAAGCTGTGCCGCCAGATAAGGATTACGCTGCGCCCGTATAGAGCCTGCCGTACGCTCGGTAGCGTCATAAAATTCGATACTGGAATAGAATCCCCAGGCCAGAAACACCAATAATGCCAGGCAAATCAGCAACAATACCCTGCTGGCCGATTTAGACTGCATCGCCCAACTCCTCTGACCAGTCGTCGCAGAGTTTTTCTAGCGTGCCTAATTCAGGAATTTCATGGCCGTAGGCCAGATGACACCAGACACGGGTCAATCCGGTAAAATAACTACTTAATGAATTAATACCTCTGGTCTTCACCAGGGCTGCACACTCGGCTTCAGTGTGACTCGATTTGAAGGCCAGCGCATGTTGGTCGATAAGACGCGAAAGCGATGCCCGGTAAAGTAATCCGAGCGCATCACGCTGCTGATTGGCATGCCAGAATAACATGACCTGGGCAGGAATATCGTCCGGCAGACTTTCAGGTGAGACATCGAGACCAAACATCACATCCGGGGCCGACCCGGTTTTTTTACCACGGCCTAATTTCATCAGTGGTCCACGATACCGGCGCAATAGATAAACTATGAGCAGGATGAAAAAGACAATCAGCATTATTTTTAACCAGGTTGCGGTATAATTTGGTGAGCCATCCGCATTGGAAAAGTCGACATTTTTTTCCAGCCATTCGATAAAGTCGATGATCCAGTCGGGGATTTTGTCTTCATTCTCTTCGACCAGATTTTTAAAACGCCATTCGCGTACGGTCTTTTCCTGGCCGAAATCCTCACCGTCTAATACTTTCTCAATCAATTGCTGTGCCGAATGGCTATCGTGATTCACTGCTGCATAACTATTAGACGTTGTGGTGGTAATGAGCAGAATGGCAAGCAATAGCGTGAGAGCCAAACTTGCGGCCTTGCTGGTAGAGTCCTGCTTGCGATGCGCCAGGTTTCGAAAAGTAATCTCGATATCCCAGGCTTCCAGCTCTATTCGCCGATTCAGGTAGAGGGCGAATCCCGCCATTGTATGGAAGGGTAAAACCAGCATCATCGCGATAAACCAGAAAATGGTGTAGAACCACTCGCCTGCCAGGATCAGATCGCCTGTTGAACTATGGGTATCAAAGCCAAAATCGTCGGGTATAAAAAAAGCAATCATGAAAGCGATACCGAAACAGGAAATCAGTTCGAAACAAAAGCCGATCGCCTGATTGGCAAAGGCCGTATCGCTATATTTGCCCTGTAATACGTTGAGGCGGCTGCGGCGGGATTTTCCCGTGAGTCCTTCGAGCACAGTGATCGGGGCATTGAAGGCCCGTTGCACCGAAATTCGTCGCCACAGTAGCCATGGGATGGCATCTTTTTTAAATAGTGACCAGGTCTGTAACAGTACTTCAGATTGTGTTGTTTGCTCGGCGAAGATCTTGCGGCTGGCAAAGTAAAGCGGCAGGCGTTCCCAGAAGGGTTTCAGCCACCAGATAATAAAACCTGCCCAGAAGGGATTGCCGGAAAAAACGATCAATAGCGGGATAAACAGGACTAGCGAAGGCAGGGCACCGACCATGAATAGAGTACGCCACCAGGCGGTGGCCATCAGATAGCCTAAATCGATTGCCTGCCAACCTGATCGGACACTGGCCTTAAATTGTAACTTATCGAGATTCAAATCGCTTCCCCGACAACGAATACAATAACACGAGTAGCCAGCAGGTAGCCCCGACTGTATATTTCACCGATATAGCGAGGCTGGCATTGGATGACCAGAATGCCTCCATAAAGGCTGCGATAACCAGCATTAGAATGATCCCGTATAGCATCGGTATCGCCTCCTGGCCTGCCCGTCGTAAAGCATTGCGGCGGGAAAACGGCCCCGGATTTAATATCGAGTATCCCAGTTTAAGTCCCGCTGCACCACTGAAGACGATTGCGGTCAATTCAAAAGCACCATGTCCAACTACAAATGGATAAAAGGTATCGATATAATCCAGACGCGTCAGGTGACCTGCAATACTGCCTATGTAGAGACCATTGTAAAAAAGTACCAGTAGTGTACCGAGGCCGGCGAGTAGACCGCCGGCAAAGCATCGAAATGCAATACTGATGTTGTTCTGGATATAAAAACCGAACATGGCTATATCGGTTTCGGCTTCACGCTCGCGACCCAGCTTACTCGCCCCAGGGTCGTACATCTGTTCTATCTGACGTACGCTGGGGCCATCGATGATGCTGTATACCGCGTTTTCATCAAAAAATACCCATACGCCGGCAATCAGTCCCGGTAACAGAAAAACCAGCAAGGCAACGGCAATAAAATTTCGATGACGGTAAATAGAAAGTGGGAATCCGCGTACAAAAAAGGAATAAAAATTTAACCGGGAATCGTTCCGGTAGCGATACAGTTCTCGATAAAGTCGCATCACCAGCTTGTTCAGGCGATCGATTAGGGCTGTGTCATACAACCGCTGTTTGGAAAGCGCCAGGTGTTGACACAACAGCATATAGTGTTCAGTGAAAAGCACGCTGTTTTGCACATTGCCGGGTTTATCGAGACATTGCTCGATTTGGTCCCAGGTATCCTGGTGTTGTTGTTCAAATAATTGCTGCTTCATTTTACACCCAGGAACCAGGCACCTATGCGGTGCAATTGATCAACGCCGTCGTCATTTTTACCATGCGTAACCCCGTCGAGGATACTCGCCAGTTCCTGCTGTCGAGGGTGTGACAGCTGCTGGCTGCGATGCAGGAAATCGACCATCGCAGTTTGCTCGATTTTCAACAACGAAGTCGACGGGGCGAGTGCTGTGATATTGTCTATTGTTGCAGGTTTTGAAGACTCGCGAACGCTAATGACCAGAGTGCCCGCGGCCAGGTCACCGAGCCGCTGGAAACGAGAATTGGAAACCATCGTAATCAATCCAAACAGGTAGAAAAATGGCAGGAAGTCGGCGGTGCGTAATAAATTTCGCACCAGAGATGTACCAAATGAAACCGGAGTTAAATCGTCCTGGACCACCGAAATACCGAGTGCCTTTTTACCTGGAGTCTGGCCATTTCTAAATACTTCGAAAAGAACCGGATAAAACCACTCGACTAAAAACAGGAGAATAAGCCAGAAACCGATACCCAGCTGGCCGAATGGAATCGAGACCAGTGAAGCAATGAACAGAAATATTCCACGAATGATGAAGTCGATGCTAAATGCGAGAAAGCGAGGGACAGGCCCCACTACCTGCGCCTCGAGCTCGATACCGCCTGGAATCTCTACCCGATAGCTTGTATCCAGCAAATATGAAATCTCCTAATCGGCAAGGGTATGGGGTTCGGCGCCAAATAGTTTTGTGTATACCATCGACATCGTCAGCACCGACCAGGGTATGGTCCATATCCAGGCGATACCGAGGGTGAAAATTGCCAGTGTATTGATAAATCCCATTAGTAGCAAAAGACCGAATATCGGGAACCATTTCCGTGTCAGGGCTTTACGAGATACTTCCAGCGCCTGCCATGCGGGCATATTCTTTTCCACCACCAGTGGCATCGAAAACATGTAGGCGATCATTAAATAAATTCCGGGTAATATCAGTAGGATCAAACCCAGCATGATCATAATCGTCATGATCAGGTAGCACAAGAAAACAGCGGGAACTCTGGCGAAATAATTAAAAATAGAGCCAGCCGAAACCGATTTATTTTCGGCATGGCGCATACCCATGATGTGAATTCCAATGAATATCGGCATGATTACGATGCTAGTGATCATTTGTATCAACCCGCCGATGACGGCGGCAGTGGCCTGGTCAGCGCCAACGGCGATGAGTCCGAAAATAA
>JAPUFZ010000109.1 GCA_027293245.1 Gammaproteobacteria bacterium | reverse complement strand
GCTCACCTCGCACGATCGCGCAGATGGTAGTGCCGGTGGGAAACTTGATCTGTTCGATTGAGCGCCCAATAACCTTTGAAGAATCCTTGTCCCCGTGGGCAATTGCCTCGATTGCCTCGGCCGAACCTCTTCTTAACGCATGCACTGCGACCACATCACCTCGACGGATATGGGCGAGCAGGGCGCCTATGGTTACCTGATGCGGGGAAATGGCAATATCAATCAGACCGCTTTCCACCAGATCGACATAGGCTGATCGATTGATCAGTGACATTACTTTCCCGGCACCCATACGTTTGGCCAGCATAGACGACAAAATATTGGCTTCATCGTCGTTAGTTAACGCACAGAACACATCCATAGATTCAATATTTTCTTCTAGCAAAAGATCGGGGTCTGCAGCATCGCCGAGCAAAACGATGGCAGAATCCAGTATCCCGGCGAGCTGCCTGGCCCTGGCCGGGTTGGCTTCCAGCACTTTTACCTGATAATCTTTCTCCAGAAGCTTGGCCAGTTGGCCACCGATATTACCACCACCTGCCAGCATCACGCGTTTGACGGGCTTAACCAGTTTTCTCATCTCGGCCATTACCGTCGGTATATGCTTTCGTGCTGCGAGAAAAAATACTTCATCACCGGCCTCGATAACACAATCAGCTGACGGCAGTATTGACTGTCCTTCACGATAAATCGCCGCAACCCGCATATCGACACCCGGCACATGCTGTTTCATGGTTTTCAGGGAGTGGCCAACCATGGGGCCGTCATCGTAAGCCTTGACTGCCACTAACTGCACTTTGCCCCCAGCAAAATCAAGTACCTGTAGTGCACTCGGATGTTCAATTAGGTGAAGCAGATACTCGGTGACGAGGGATTCAGGGCTAATCATAAAATCGACTGGGATCGACTCCGGCGCAAACAGGCCGGGATTGCGTAAATATTCAGCTGAACGAATACGTGCAATCTTGGTGGGTGTATGGAACAGCGTGGAGGCTATTTGACAGGCTATCATGTTGATTTCATCGCTATTAGTCAACGCGATTAACATGTCCGCATCATCAGCACCGGCAGACTCAAGTATATTCGGATAAGAACCGTTACCGCATATCGTGCGCAGGTCGAGGCGATCCTGTAAATCGGACAATATGCCCTGATTGACATCGATAACGGTTATTTCGTTACTCTCTTCCCGCGCAAGTGCAGTTGCAACTGAGGAACCGACCTGTCCGGCACCCAGGATTATTATGTTCAATTAGTTACCCCAGCAGATGGTAGGTACCCGGATTTATTTCTTGCTATGCAGACCCAGAGATTTCAGTTTACGATATAGATGAGTTCGCTCTTGCCCGACACGTTTCGCCAGCTCGGTAATGTTGTTTCCACTCAGGGCCAGGTGTCTTGAGAGGAACTCACGCTCAAACATTTCTCTCGCTTCACGCAATTCCATGTCAAGATCAATTGTCAACTGCATGGTATTTTCGTTATTCGACGGGTCGAGCATCCTGCTCTGCTGCAGTAGCTGCCGCACTTCATCTAGTTCAATGGTCTCGTCATCACTATTATTCAGCGCAATTTTTATGAATTGCTTTAGTTGGGATATTTCACCACTCCAGTGATAGTTACGCAGCAAATTCTGGGCTGCAACACCAAAATGCCGGTAAGGTAATTGTTCGTACTCGCCATACCAGTTGACGTAGTATTCGAGTAATTCGGGAATATCCTCAATATGCTCATCCAGGGATGGAATACGAATGGCATCGCGCCAGAATTCCGCGAGCACGGCCGACATCTGGCTATGCTCGCAAAGTTGAGTATGGTCGAAGCGGCTGGAGACGATAAACCGACAATGCGTCGTTTCTGGATTATGCTGAATCGCATGGTAAAGCTGGGCCTGCTGATCCAGACTCAAATCGGTAACCTCTTCTACATACAGATTTTTCTCTAAAGGCATTACCCCGGCAAGACCCTCGTTCAAATCGTAAATTTGCATCGATTCATCTGAATCCGAAAGCATACTCAGGTAGGCGGCCCACATTTTTCGGCCACTACCATTTGCACCGGTAAAAAACAGGGGGCTGTTTGAATCTCGCAGTGACTGAATCTGCTGTTTTAACTGTCGCACGATGCGGCTGTTGCCTACTGGTTCTTCCTTTATTAGACTCAAATCCTGTTGTCCGGTTTGCCTGCTACTCGACAGTGCGGCTTTGACCGTACTCAATAACTTGGCCATGGAAAGCGGCTTTTCGACGAAATCGAAGGCACCAAATTTTGTCGCTTCTACCGCCGTCTCTACAGTACCGTGGCCAGACATCATCACTACGGGACAATCATCGTCAGCCGAAGATTTCCACTCTTTCAGCAGTGTGACGCCATCAATTTCCGGCATCCAGATATCAAGTAACACCAGGTCGGGAGACTTTCTCTGCCGCATCTCATTGGCCTGTTTCGCGTGTTCGGCGACATCGACCAGGTAGCCTTCATCTTCCAGTATCTCTCTGAGCAGAAACCTGATATCCGGTTCATCATCTACTATCAGAATTCTTGCACTCATGGCGTTACCCCAGGGATTCCTGTATTACTGTTTCATCGCTTATTTGCGAAATAGCCGGCAGGCGTACTATAAATCGCGCACCTCCCTGCTCACTTCTCTCGACCCATACTATACCATTATGCTCGTCGACAATTTTCTTGACAATCGCCAGTCCCAGCCCACTACCGCTGGATTTGGTTGTGACATAAGGTTCAAACAGGTTGTCGGCGACTTCTTTTGCAATACCCGCGCCACTGTCTTCAACGATCAACTCGACGTACTGGTGTCCAAGCTCCCGAACAAAACGAGTACTGATTTTAATCCAGCCACCTGTGTCGATGGTATCGAGACTATTTTTAACCAGGTTATGTACTAACTGACGCAGGCGCACACCATCGGCCATAATCAGTGGCATCGAGTCCTCAAGATCAAGATCGACGGTCACTTCGGTGTAGTTCTCGTGATAAAGCACACTGACTTCTTCGAGGATTTCGTTTAAATTCAGGGCCGCTGGTTTTTGTGAAGGCGATCGCGCATATTCGGTGAACGCATTGACCATCGATTTCATCGCCTCTACCTGCTGCACGATGGTATGCGTGTATCGATCTAGCATGGACTGCTTGTCTGCCGGGACCTCGCCGCTCAATTTCCGTTGCAATCGCTCGGCGGACAATTGGATCGGCGTTAGCGGGTTTTTAATTTCATGTGCCAAACGTCTTGCCATTTCACTCCAGGCCGAATCTTTCTGTGCCTGAATTAACTCGGTAAGATCATCTACCACTATGACCTGCTCCTGTCGATCATCGGCCTGCGATTGTAATCTGGCACCTTTTACACGCAGAATTTTCCGGCCACTTTGCCCAAAAATGACGACTTCTTCCTGCCATTGATCCTCACTCTGCATATGATTTTGCACGGCCTCGAAGAAGGTCTGCATCATTGGATATTCGCGCACTACATCACTGATATAAAGCTCGGTGAAATAAAAGCTCTCAATGCCGAATATAGAACAGGCCGCCGGGTTCCCGCGCTTGATGAATCCGCTTTCATCGATTGTTAACACACCCGAGGTAATGTGCGCCATTACCGATTCGAGATAGTTTTTTTGCATTGCTTCCATCAACTGACTTTGTTCGGCAATCGCCCGGGTACGTGAGATCTTGCGTGTCATGGTATTGAATGAATGTAACAGGAAGCCAAGTTCATCGTCACCCGAAACCGTGAGCTGCTTTTCGTAGTCACCTGCCGCAACTGACTTGGTGCCTTCTACCAGGTCATTGATCGGTGAGACCAGTTTCCGGGCAGCGACAAAGGCGATCCAGATAGCCGATAACACACTGAGCAACCAGATCATTGAAAGTGCCAGGGTAAAACTGGTTTTCAGCGGGTTTCGCAGCACTGCCAGTTCCTTGTATTTTTCGAATGCCTCCTGCACACCAACGGTCAATTCGTTGAGCCGATCGGTAAACGGGAACAGGGCCTGCAGCGTTTTGGCTTTCTCGGTTGCGTCAGAACTCTGAACCAGTACCGCAATTCGAATCGCGAGGCCATAAACTGGATCTTCCTCCAGTTTCAGATAATGGTTGTCGGCGTTAAGTTCACCTACATCGGTAAGCGACAACGCGGTAGGCATTTCGGTGGAATCGATACTGCTGGAGGCAATGATAGACTGGTCATGATCGACCAGCGTCAACTCATTTGCATTCAGCCTTTCGCGCGTATCGTCGAGATAAACAATCAGGAGTTGACCTTCAATTTCAGAAATCTCAACTGCGATTGCACGCGTCTTGTTCAAAGCTTCACGCTTGCGCAAATCTACTGCACTTCTGCCCAGTTGTAATGAGTCTTCGAGTGCGATTTCGATACCCACATCAAACCAGCTATCGATACTGCGATGTAGGAAACTGAGCGAAAAATAGTAAACGATACTGACCGGAATAATCGTCAGTAACACAAATACGCCCATCATACGGGCTGTCAATCGCGAACCGATCGTTTTCAATCGATACTGAACCGACAACTTGTAAACGTTGTACGCTATCAGTACCAGCAGTGCCACCAGCCCCATCAGGTTGAAAGAGATTAACCACAGGTAATATTTTCCAAATGTCGCCGAGTTGGATGTTGCATCACTGATTGCATACAGTGAAACCATCAGCAGAATCACGACTACCAGAATCGAGGCTGAAATGCGAAAGGTGCTATTCATGAAAAGATATCATCTCGAAAGAATACCAGTCACTGTGCACGTTCCAGATACCACCCCAGAAAAACCCCGGTTTAAGCGGTATCGGTAGCTCGTCGCTATCGATACCAAAGCGTGTGCGGGCATAATATTCACGATCGAAAGCAAAATTATTTATATCGAGCATGGGATAATTGTAAACTACTTCTATGTATCGAACCGCTGCCGACAGATCATCAAAATAATGACGTTGTACCGCATTCACATCATAAACGACATACGAGCTGAGCATCGGTAAAAAGTGCAGCAGGTATTGTTGCTTTAAAGTGATTACTTTTTTATCGAACCAGTAATTTCTATTGGTATAAATTTCCACCTCAAACATCAGTGGTACGGCCAAACCCTGATTAATAGCAACCCTGATATAGTCAGGCAAATCAATTTCGACCACCAGATCGAGTTCTAACAAGGTATTGTCCAATACGAAATTGGCAGTTTGTATTTCAAATGCCTCATCTGCTTCGACATCTGCATGCGCAGGCACAAGCAACAGCCAAATTCCAAGGCCGGCGAGCCGGAATAGACGACCGTATAAACCAGGCGGGGAATACTGAAACACTGACATCAACATTACATTTTATCGGCTGTGACCTTTTGCAGACAGGCATAGAAAAATCCATCCATGTTGTATAAACCGGGTAGTATTTGCCGGCCCCACGGGCGCTGTTCGCCCCATTGTACCGAATCGAGGGGTCTCTCCACACAATTATCATGTTTTTTGACAAACCATTCGATTTGCCGTTCATTTTCATCTTTATAGATCGAGCAGGTGCTGTAAAGCATCAAACCACCCGGTTTAAGCAAGGGCCAAAGGGCGACCAGGATTCTTTGCTGCGTATCCACCAGTTGTGCGATATCACTGGCGCGACGTAATAGCTTGATATCTGGATGACGCCGCACCACACCACTGCCGGAGCAGGGCAGGTCGGCCAGTATTCGATCGAACTCACTGCCCTCGTACCAGTGCTCTGGAGCCGTGGCATCACCGCAGACAAGGCTCGCATGCCGGTCTATACGTAGCAGATTTTGATTGACCCGTTGAAGACGCGAGGCGTCCTGGTCCAATGCGATCAGATCGAGGTCATCGACCAGTTGTAATAGATGAGCTGTTTTACCGCCTGGGGCCGCACAGGCATCGAGAACTCGCATTTTGGATCTGCAATCCAGTAATCCCACCGCTAACTGTGCGGCCGCATCCTGCACACTGACCAGGCCTGCGGAGAATTCGTCAAGCCGCGTAACATCGCAGGCTCTATCGAGCACTATCGCCGACTCAACCACTTCATGCCGGGCCGCGGTTACTCCCTGGTTTTGCAAAGATTGAATAATCGATTCAACGCTGCGCTGGCGAATATCCACTCGTAAAGTCAACGGAGCGCGGCTGTTTCCCGCCTCCAGTATCTGCGCGTAGTGTTGAGGCCAGTCCTGGGATATTCTTTGCTGCATCCATTGAGGATAAGAAGCCGCATGATGTGCTGCTTCTATAACAACTTCATCACGAATCACCTGGCGCAATATTCCATTGACCAGGCCCTTTGCCCAGTGCTTGTGTTGTAACTGGGCCAGCTTTACGGTTTCGTTAACCGCCGCATGATCATCGACACGCATCAGTAAAATTTGATATAGACCGATAAGCAGAATGACCTCAAGATCTCTGTCCTTTGACTTGAATGACTTGCGTAAATAAGGTTTAAGTATTAGTTGCAGGGCCAGAAACCAGCGGCAGGTACCTCGCAGCAATTCCTGGTACAGGGATAGATTACGAGCCTCCAGCCCGGTGCTATCGGCAAGAACGGCATCCGCAGCAGAATCGAGTGACCTGCCCTGGCCAATAACCAGCATCAAAGCCTTTAGTGCCAGCCAACGCGGATTTGCTGATTTAGTCTGCATAGTGCATCAAGGAAATTGGGTTCAATCAAACTGTTGTCCACTCAAATTCCGGGCATTTGCGGTCTCGGCCGCGCCGCATCTTTTTTTGCCTGCAAACTGCAATTCGGTAACTTGCAATACCGAATCCCGGCAACTCACAAACAGGCCGTTCTGGTTGTGATCTATAACCTGCCCTGGTTTACTACTTTTATGAGTGGCATCGATGCCGGCGCTCCATATCCTCAGGCGCTCGGCTTGCAGCTGCGTGAAACTAACCGGCCACGGAACATAGGCCCTGATCTGCCGTTGTATTGTTTCGGCATGCTGGTTCCAGT
>JAPUFZ010000108.1 GCA_027293245.1 Gammaproteobacteria bacterium | reverse complement strand
CGCCCACCGCAAATACCATAGCGGTCACCTTTTTTACACTCAATACTTCCATTTTCATTACCAGGGCGACCAAAAGTGCCATCAAAAAACTCATATTGGCGATCGGCACGACCACACTGGCCTCACCCAGCGAGAGTGCGGTGACCAGAGATCGCACTATGCCATAAGCGAGCAGCCCGGATGCCAGCGAGTAACTCAATTTTTGCCGGGTTATTGAATATCGATGCTCTATCAACACCGCGTAAAGCAAGCCCGAGACGATCCAGCATATCGCTGAAATCAGGATCAGCCCATTGGCGTCAGCCTCGGCCGAGAGGCCGGCCTTGGTCACAACCCCATAAACGGCCCGTAACAGTGCACCGAGAATAACAAGTAACAAACCTGTCTTCAGCGTCGTGTAGCTACCGCTGGAAATTTGCTGGTGATAAAGCAGAAGTCCCGCCACGACCCCGCATACGACACCAACCAGTTTGAAGGCCGAGAGGGATTCATTCAGGAAAAAAATCGAAAGAATAACCACCGCGATCGTATTCAGGCGATAAATAGTCGATCCAAGGCTGACCTCCATGTGCCGCAGCGATTCCAGCAGCAGAATATTGGCAATGGCGACACATATCCCGGCAATCAGCCCATACACCCAGGTCGACTGATCGAGTAAAATGCTATCACCTCGAATAGCAACATCCAGACCCAGTAAGATGCTCCAGACCAGTCCGACGCCACTGATCATCATGCCGCGCGATCTCACTCGCGCGCTATAGCGCTTGAATACAATTTCGTTCAGACCGCCGAAAACTAAACTGAGTATCGCAAAATAGATAGCCGTGTTTTGCATAGACTATCGCAGCCGATAGTCGGTTAATCGGTTTTCAAGGAAAGTGTATTGTTCCCTGGCACAGCGTATTGAAGGGACGGTTATCTGGCAAGACAGTAGTGTACAGAAAAGAGAGGAACTGGAATCCACGATGGCGTTAAATCGAAACGGTTGCAGGTATTTTCATGCTTATTTGCAGGTCTCGCGGATCATCACGTCGGCGGCGATCACTCGTTTCTCGCTGACCATTAAAGGATTGATATCCATTTCCAGCAACCGATGCCTCGAGTCCTCTGCAAAACCGGCAATAGCGAGTATGGTTTCCACTATCGCATCCATATCGCATTCGGGCTTGCCGCGATAACCCTGAAACAGCGCAATGGACTTGAGACCTTGCAGTGCTGCGTGCACGCGTTCGCGACTGGTCGGCAATAACAGGGTAGCCGAGTCTTGCATTAACTCGACCCAGATGCCGCCACCGGCGATGACCATGATTTGCCCAAACTGCGGATCAGTATTAATGCCAACCAATAACTCACCAATCACGCCTTCAACCATCGTTTCAACCATGAACTGATCGATTACCAGATCAGGCCGGGCCTGAGCAACCGAGACCTTAATCTCGGATACGGCCCTGGCCACGGCACTGGAATCGGCCAGCCCGAGCCTTACCGCGCCGGCATCGGACTTGTGCGGCAACTCATTACTCACCAGCTTCACCACGACCGGATAGCCGAGTTTGTCTGCGGCGCTGACCACTTCATCTGAACTACACAGCACCCCATCGGGGACATCAATCCCTGCAGCCTTAATGCGTGCCTTGCCCTGCCACTCGTCAAGTAGTTGACTGTCAGAATCCGCTGCGGGGGTATCAATACTCGTAAATGATGCTGAAGCAGGATTCTGCCTCAGCTGCCGTAACCGATGACCGTATTCGCAGGCCAGTGCCAGGGCTTCCAGTCCCGAATCGAGACCCTGTAACGGCGTCACGCCGCGAGCGATCATAATTTCGCGAGATTCCCTATCGATATTTTCCGGCAGATCGCTACACACCGCTGCCGGAATCCCGACCGCGTTGGCAGCGTCTATAAAAGAGATTGCATCATTGCGGTAGTGGGTATTATCTTCATGGATATGTGGCGGCGGAAAGTCCTGCACCACCATGGCCGCATCGTAGCCGTCATCCATCAGGGTCTTAAACACCTTTGGCATGGTTTTCCTGTCACCCCATAACGGTGTGGTATAGTCGAGTGGATTAGAAACCGTAGCGATATCAGGTAACAGTTCCGAAAGCTTTTTATACGCCTTTGCCGAGGGTTGCGGTAAACACAGTCCGACTTTTTGGCAGTAATCGGCAACAATTGTTGCTTCTCCACCCGAGCAGGTAAACGCTGCCAGGCGACGTCCTTTTGGGGCTCCCGACACCGAGAGAAACTTGAGCGTCTCAATCAGGGCCACGGGTGCGTCGACGCGAACGATACCGAGCTGATCAAATAACGCCTGGAAAGCCTCGTCGGTACCCGCGAGGGAACCGGTATGACTCACGGTCAAACTGGAACCCAGTGCTGATCTGCCGGCTTTGAGCACCACTATCGGTTTACTCGCCTGCAACGCCTTAAGCGATGCTGCGGCAAATTTTTTAATATCCTTAATGCCCTCGATATACAGACCCATAGCCGTGACTGCAGGGTCTTCAGCGAGAGCGTCGATGTAGTCTTCGATGGCGAGCGAAACCTGATTGCCGGCCGATATGACATAAGCGATAGGCACCGATCGGTCATTCATGGTCAGGTTGGCCGGCAGCATGCCACTTTGCATGATCAGGGCGATGCCTTTCTCACAGCGTTGCCGGCCCGAACCGAATGGCCAGAGCGTGGCGCCGTTAGTGTAGTTGATAAAACCGTAACAGTTAGGTCCTATCAGGGCCAGATCACCAGCGGCGGCAAGCAGTTCGCGCTCGGCCCGTTGGCCTGACTCGCCGAGCTCACCATATCCCGCGGTAAAGCAGGCTACACCACCGGCACCCATCGCGTTGAGCTGTCGGACAACCGCTGTAGCCGCACTACGTGGGGTTGCCAGGAATACGGCATCCGGCGCTTCGGGCAGGTCTCCAACCGATTGATAACAGGGTAAACCACCGAGGCTATCACGCTTTGGATTAACCCCCCACACCGGCCCGTCGAAAAGCGCCGCACATTGACGCGCGCTAAATTCGGCATCCGCACCGCCGACAAAAGCAATATGCCGCGGGTTGAGTAAGCGCCTCAGGTTAATTGCACGTTGACGCATCAAGATTCGTACTGGCGTAATAGCGTCCGCGATATGATGTGACGTTGAATTTCTGAAGTACCGTCCCAGATTCGATCGAGGCGCGCATCACGCCACAATCGCTCGATCGGCAATTCCTCCATCAACCCCATGCCACCATATATCTGGATGGTATTGTCGGCTGCCCGGCCAACCGCCTCGGAAGCAAACAATTTTGCCATGGCCGCGTCTTCTGCTTGCATGATTCCCTGGTCGGCCTTATCTGCAGCGTGCATCACCAGTAAATCCGATGCCTGTAAATCGGTTGTCATGTCGGCCAGTTTGAAAGAGGTACCCTGGAATTTGCCGATCACCTGGCCAAACTGCTTACGCTGACAGGCGTAACTGGTGGCAAGTTCGAGTAATCGCTCCATTTTACCGCAGGCCGCTGCTGCCACCCAGACACGGCCCATTTTCAACCACTTGTCCGCGAGTTCAAAGCCCTCACCTTGTTTACCCAGAATCTGGCTCTGGTGAACACGACACTGGTTGAAAGACAATTGCCAGGTGTGGTAAGCACGTTGTGCCGCGCATCTGGGACCGCGTTGAATGTCAAATCCCTCGGTACCTTGATCAACTAAAAAAGCAGTCACCAGTTTGCGCTCACCTTTTTTTGTTTGTTTTACTCCCGTCCAGGCAAACAATATTGCGAAATCGGGAATCACCGGGCTGCTGATGAAATGCTTCGAACCATTGATAATGAAATTATCACCATCAGGCACAGCTTTGGTTGTCATCGACAGTATATCGGAACCGGCACCAGGCTCGGTCAGTGCAAATACTTCTTTCTTTTCACCGCTAACACAGGGATTGAGATAATTTTCAATCTGTTCGCCCTCACAGGCCATCAGAATCTCTGAGGGGCGGTGAAGATAAGCGTGCAATCCGTAACTGGTTTTACCCAGTTCCCGCTCAAACAGGGCGAGGGTTTTGTAGTCTAAACCACCACCACCGACCTCTACCGGCATATTTGGCGCGTAAAACCCCATTTCCAGTGCTTTAGCCTTGATACGTTGGCCCAGCTCTTCGGGCACTTCGCCACTGCGATCCACTTCTGCTTCATAGGGTTCGAGTTCCTGTTGACGAAATGCTCGCAAGGAACGAATGATCATATCTTGTTCAGCTGTGAGGGTGTAATTCATCGTAAAATTGTGCCTGCAGGCGATTCATTTCGACTAATCATATA
Source organism: Gammaproteobacteria bacterium (assembly GCA_027293245.1). Lineage (GTDB taxonomy): Bacteria > Pseudomonadota > Gammaproteobacteria. The sequence goes on along the minus strand of JAPUFZ010000108.1, from coordinate 2,048 downwards.
CCATTTGCCTATCGAGTCTACTACACTGCCGTTTTCAAATAGATTGCGTAAATAAAGGCCAAACTAATGATTCCAGGTGATGATGAGATACGGGTTGATATTGATGGCCCGGTAATGCAGGTCACCATTGACCGCCCCAAGGTCAATGCGATCGATCTTCCCACCAGCCGCAAGCTGGGTGAGGCATTTGTCTATTTTCGCGATAACCCGGATCTGAAAGTCGCTATAATCACCGGCGCTGGCGATAAAATATTCTGTGCCGGCTGGGATCTTAAAGCACTCGACAGTGGCGACGTCTCGCTCGATAACTGGTGGGAGCTTGAAGATGCCAGTCTCGGTGGATTTGCCGGCATTACCGAAATGTGGAATTTGAACAAGCCGGTGATTGCCGCTCTGAACGGGCTCACTATCGGCGGTGGATTTGAAATTGCGTTGGCCTGCGATCTGATCATCGCCGCCGAGCATACTGAATTCGCCCTGCCCGAACTACCACTGGGCATTATCCCCGATGCAGGCGCAATGCAACGCTTACCCAGGCGCCTGCCTTATAACATTGCACTGGAAATGCTCTACCTGGGACGCCGCATGCCCGCCAGCGAAGCCGCCCATCATGGTTTGATTAACAAGGTTGTGCCTGCCGGCCAATTGATGTCGGCAGCACACGAGTGGGCCGAGCAGTTGTCAAAGGTAGCCCCGCTGGCGCTACAGTCAATTAAAGAAGTACTGCGTTCGATCGAAGGTGAAACCATCGAGAATTCCTTTTACAAAATGCGTAACGATGATTTACCCATGTATCGTGCCATGTTGTCGTCTGACGATGCCGAAGAAGGAATCAGCGCATTCGTCGAGAAACGCGACGCCAAATTTAAAGGTAATTGAATATGTTAAACCAGTCGCCTGAAGCTGTTCGTCGTGTCACCTGTATCGGTGCCGGCCCAATTGGCGGTGGCTGGGCTGCCCATTTCCTCGCCCAGGGCTATGAGGTCACCAGTTATCTGCATGACGCAAGCGAGCAGGATGCATTGCAACGGCTGTTAAAAACAGCCTGGGCCAGTGTTGAAGAAATTGGCCTTGCAAAAGGCGCGTCGTTAGACAATTTCAACTGGACAACCGATCTCAAAGAAGCCACTGAGAACGCCGAATTCATACAGGAAAGTGCACCTGAAGTACTGGAACTCAAGCAGGAGCTATATCAAAAGCTGGGCGAGATAGTCGATCCACAAGTCGTTATCGCCTCCAGTACTTCTGGATTATCGATGACTGATATTCAGGCTCGTTGTTCGACGCCTGAACGAACAATAGTCGGCCATCCTTTTAACCCGCCCTACCTGTTACCCCTGGTAGAAATGATCGGTGGCAAAAAAACCACGGCCAGGACTGTCGACTGGACTGTCGAGTTCTACAAAGTTGCCGGTAAAGCACCCCTGGTCATGAACAAAGAAGTACCCGGGTTTATTGCCACTCGACTACAGGAGGCGATCTGGCGTGAAGCCCTGCACATGGTTGCCAATGGTGAAGCCACGGTAGAACAGATCGACCAGGCCGTAGTCAACGGCCCGGGACCACGTTGGGCCTTGATGGGACCCTGCGAGATTTTTCACGTCGGCGGCGGCGAAGGCGGTATGGCTTATTGCCTGGATCAGTTCGGGCCGGCGCTTAAACTACCCTGGACCCGATTAGTTGCCCCTGAGTTGACACCCGAATTACGCAAAGCCATGATCGATGGTTGTGTCCAAATGACCAAAGGACAGGATTTCGCCACGCTGAGTCGTAAAATGAACGCCGGCCTGGTTGAAATAGCAAAGATGAAACGCAAGTCCGCAGCAAGCTAGGAGCCTGTCCGAGGCGGATTCATTTACCCAAAGAGATTAATGAGCATGAATAACGACGTTATTATTACCTGTGCTGTTACCGGTGCAGGAGATACCACCAGCAGAAGCAACCTGGTACCGATCACGCCGGAACAGATCGCTAATTCAGCGATTGAGGCGGCCAAAGCCGGCGCCGCCGTGGTGCATGTGCACGTACGCGACCCGGACACTGGTCAG
>JAPUFZ010000107.1 GCA_027293245.1 Gammaproteobacteria bacterium | reverse complement strand
GCATCTGGCCCGCAACAAACGCGATCGGGAGCATTTAATGCAACTTGGCGTGGATTCGGAAAACATAAAAATCGTCGGTAATCTCAAGTCCAGCATTGATATTTCGCCAACCTATCCAGATTTGATCGGACGTGAATACCTGTTGCTTGCCTCGAGTCACGAGGACGAAGAAATGATGTTACTTTCGCACCGGCCTGGCGGTGATGGCAAACTCTTAGTCGTCATCGCTCCGCGGCATCCGCAGCGTAGAAAGGCTATTCAGCAACAGCTATCGCAACTCGGGGTAAAATATTCAACCCGCAGCCTCGGGCAGGTCATCGACTCGCAAACCGAGGTTTATCTAGCGGATACCCTGGGTGAACTCAAGGCGCTGATGACACATGCCCAAATCGTCATCATGGGAGGGTCATTCGATCAAACCGGGGGGCATAATCTGATCGAACCCGCTGCCCTGGCCTGCGCGATTATCACCGGAGCTTCGGACGATAATATTCGAGAAGATATTAAATTACTCGGCAAAGACAGGGGCATTATTCAGGTACCAGACATGGATGCCTGCTGGCAGGCAGTCGAGCATTTACTAAACAATCCTGATGTGGCTACCAGGCTTGGGATTAGGGCTCAACAAGCGGTCCAGACACAGACAAATATCCTTGATGCCTATCTGAATGAAATCGAGCCCTGGCTATAAACCCACCCTCATGCAGTCTGCGGGTTCGCCTGATAACCGTCCATTAGCGCCTGCCAGTCGGTGGTTCGATAGTGCAGGTTTTGCGCACGATTTATTTTTTCCAACGAGCGTTGCAAGCGGCGTAGCGTTAACCACTGCCAGTCTTCCAGGTTTTTCATTTGCCGCGCCTTATCAAAATCGATTATAAAAAATTGCCCCTGTTGATCGATCAGCAGGTTATTCGCGTTCAGGTCTGCATGCCGAAAGCCATGTTCTTGAAACCGCCTCAGCAATAGTCCGAGGTGATACCAGGATTTTTGATCCAGCACACTATTCGTCAGGCGCTCTGCCAGTGTCTCGGTATTTTCCAGGCAGGCGGTGATAATAGCCGCACGATACAACAGCCCGGAACGCGATACACAGATACCGAGAGGCCGTGGAACCGGCATACCTGCATCGATTGCGCGTCGCATTATGGCCCATTCCCTCCAGGGTCGAGTACGTGTTTTACCAAACCACAGGTAGCGGTCTTTTGACAGGCGGCGTACCATGCCGCCGCGCAAATACCGCCGTAGTATTGACGGCTGGCCATTGATGCTGATTTTGATGCTGCCGCCTCGACCACCAAAGACCGTTTCATATTCGGATTTATCCTGCCAATATGCGCGATCAAATTGTTGCGGCTCAAGGTTGCCTATGATGTCTTCATCGTGCAGGATGTAACATCTTTTGAATTCTATTAGCTGGCCCATAATCACCCATGATTGACTTTTCCCAGGCACCGAAATCCCTGTGTATATTCAGGCTATCGGCGATTGGTGACGTAACCCACATTCTACCGGTTATTCATACCTTGCAGAAGGTTTGGCCCGAAACCCGGATTAGCTGGATTATCGGCAGGCTCGAGTATGAACTGGTAAAATCCCTGGCCGGTGTCGAGTTCATCATATTCGATAAATCGAGAGGCTGGAAATCCTGGCTGGATTTGCGCCGGCAATTGAAGGGACGGCGATTCGACATTTTGCTCATGATGCAGGCGGCATTGCGCGCCAGCCTGGCCAGCCTTTTGATTTCCGCCCCGGTCAAGCTGGGCTACGATCGTCAACGCGCAGTGGACTACCAATGGCTGTTCTCGAACCAGGCTATCCGTGGTGATAATCGAGTACACGTACTCGACGGCTTGTTTCAGTTTCTCGAGGCCATCGGTATAGATCAAAAAATTTATAACTGGGACCTGGCTATTGACGATGCGGACCAGCATTATGCTGATAGTGTTGGCGGTGACAGTCCCTACGTAGTGATCAATCCCTGCAGCAGTCAACGTAAGAATAACTGGCGCAACTGGTCTATAGAAAACTACGCCAGGGTCGCCGATTATTTGCACGGCAAAGGATTCCAGGTATTGCTGACCGGCAGTCCCGCCTTAACCGAAATCCGCTTTTGTGAATCGATAGTCGATCTATGCGATTCGAACCCTTACAATTGCGCGGGCGAAACCACCCTGGGACGGTTGTTGGCATTGATAAAAGGCGCCAGATTTCTGATCGCACCGGATACCGGTCCAGCGCATATAGCCACCATCGTCGATACCCCGGTCATCGGCCTGTTTGCGAGTAGTAATCCGAACCGAACCGGACCTTACAAGAGTCAGGATATACTGATTGATAGATACCCTGAAGCACTGCAACGCTTCAATCATAAGTCAATCGCCCAGGCAAACTGGGGTGAGAGAGTACGCAACCCCGGGGTGATGGACCTCATAGCGGTAGAACAGGTGACCCAGAGAATTTACTCGTTGATTGCCAAAGCAGTTGTAAAGCACTGATGCGATTGACGAAAAAGTTGGTAATAAAAACCCAGATAATATAGGATTTTGACGAATTTACCTGCGCGTCCGAAAAGGCGATAATGAAATTACATCTTCCTGATTTTAAAACTGGCCGGGTACTGGTTACCGGCGATTTAATGCTCGATCGTTACTGGCATGGAAGCACTTCGCGCATTTCGCCGGAAGCGCCGGTACCGATTATAAAGGTCGGCGAGATCGAACAACGGGCAGGCGGTGCAGGAAATGTTGCGCTAAATATTGCCGCCTTAAGTGGTCAGGTCAATTTACTCGCACTGGTCGGTACCGATGAAGCAGCTTCGGCATTAGAAACCCTGTTGACCGATCTCAATGTTGTGTGCCATTTTGTTGCACCCGAAGGTTGTAGCACTATTACCAAATTACGCGTGATAAGCCGCAATCAGCAACTCATTCGTCTTGATTTCGAAGATACTTTTTCTGTGGCGAACAGCGAGCAATTAATCGATCAATACGAACAGCAATTGAGCACCTGCGATGTCGTGGTCCTGTCTGACTACGGCAAGGGTACGCTGCAAAATTTCCCCGCATTGATATCATCTGCGCGTAAATCCGGTAAAGCTGTGCTGGTAGATCCGAAAGGCAGCGATTTCTCGATATACCAAAATGCCACCCTGATCACCCCAAACCAGGCCGAATTCGAGGCCGTGGCAGGTGCGTGTGAATCCGAATCGGAATTCATGGAAAAAGGTACCCTGCTGTGTACCGAGATCAATCTCGAAGCACTATTGGTCACACGAAGTGAAAAAGGCATGGTTTTGTTTCAACGGGGTAAAGAACCCTTTGTCCAGGCGACTCACGCGCGCGAAGTTTATGATGTTACCGGTGCTGGTGACACCGTAATTGCGGCCCTGGCCACCGCTCTCGCTGCAGGAAGCGATCTCGTGGAAGCCACACAAATTGCCAACCTCGCTGCCGGTCTCGTGGTCCGTAAACTGGGAACCGCGACCACCAGTGTCAAGGAAATCCAGTCCGAGATGCTAAAACATTCACCACTTAAACGTGGCGTTACCGACGAATCATCACTGCTGGAACTGTTAGCGAAGGCA
>JAPUFZ010000106.1 GCA_027293245.1 Gammaproteobacteria bacterium | reverse complement strand
GGAACAGGCCATTCGAGCGATGGCTGTTTCTGCAGGCGTGCGGCAAGCAACTTCAGAAAGCAGCAAGGACATCGATCTGGCGGACCAGCCATTGCTTCGTTTATTTCTCTTCGCACAGCCTGTCGAACGCAAAGCGGTGCGTCGCGTGTTAAAGCGCACCGCGATGAAGCAATGGATAGCGGTCGGTCTGATAGAAATGAAAGCCGACATGATCCTGCCTCTCGTCAGCCTCAGACCTTTCTGGGGCCTGATCGTGGCCTCCGACATAGATTGGAATGATGACGCAGCTTCGCGGGCCAATACAGTGATGGGAGTCACTGGCAGTACGCAGATGCTGAGTAAGGTGACTGTGCGCCGCAAGTCTCGACTCACGCTTGATCTCGGCACCGGGACCGGCATCCAGGCAATGCTGGCAGCGGACTTTAGCGACAAGGTCATCGCGACAGACCTGAACCCCCGGGCGCTGGACTTTGCCCGATTCAACGCCCAGCTCAATGGGATCAGCAATATCGAATTTGTGGAAGGCGACCTGTTCGAGCCGGTCGAAGGCAAAACTTTCGACCTGATTGTTTGCAACCCGCCTTTTGCGGTGTCGCCGGATTTCAGATGCCTATATCGCGACAACCCCATGGACGATGATGAATTCCTGCAGCGTATCGTTCACGAAGTACCACGTTTTTTGCGCAAAGACGGCTACGCCCAGATCATCGGCAACTGGGTTCAATCGGAAGATCAGAACTGGATGAATCGCATTGGCGCCTGGTTCGGGCAAACCGGCTGCGATGCCTGGGTCCACCGCTGGAAGACTACGGACCTGTCGACATATACAACGACCTGGTTGCAGGGCTACGACGAGTCAAAGTCAGATCAGCTTCGGGCGGAATGGATGGATTACTACGAGGCTCGCGGCATCGGCTCCATTGGTTCCGGCGTTATCTCAATGCGGCGTTCTGCCAATCCGCGGCACTGGATACGGATTGACGAGGCTCCGCCGCGACTCATGCCGGGCTGCGGTGAATATATCGACCGCGGATTCTGGCTACAGGATTTCCTGAATGCTCGATCCGATACATCGTCGCTGTTGGACGAGGCCCTTTATGTCATCTCAGATGCGCGCCTGCAGCAATGGGTGAAACCGGATAGGGGTCGCCGGCGTGTGACGGGGGCCCGACTCACGCTAACTCGCGGACTTGGATACAGCGTCGAGGTTGCTCCGGGAATCGCGGACATTTTGTTGAATTGCAATGCCAAGCTTCCCCTCGGCCGGGTGCTCGGCGATGCCGCTGCCCGCAAAGGCCAGGAACTGGAAGACATCGTGTCACAATATCTGCCGGGTCTGCGACAACTGATTGCACTCGGATTTCTTCACCCTGTTACGCGCTAGGCCCTCAGGTTTGCCGCGACCGCGTAGTCCTCGCCCGCGCGCACGTCGATGAGAACAACATCGTCGAGCTGGGCTTGCAAATCCGCCGCCGTCGTGACGTAACGTGAATCGGTTTAATCTTTGTAAGTCCAGTCGCCCTCCTTATTCGGGAAATTGTAATTCTAAATGTCTTATCGCCCCCAGCTACCCATCTCGACGCGTGGCATTTATCATTCTAGGTTTTTCGTCGGAAATGTCGTAGCGGAGCAGTTCGTAAGGCCGGGTAGTTTATTGTGGAACAGGTGTTACACCAGACTTCTCTGGAATATCATCAACCAGCAGCGCATCATTCTTCGCTAGCCTGGATGTTGCTGAATTTATATCCTGGCTAGAAATCCTTTTACTTCGCCGTTGTAGTTTTTGCCTCGATGTCCTTTAGAAGATCAGCCAGAACATTTTTTAATGCTATCGCCTCTTGAAAAGACAGCATCACGGCATTTCGAAAAACCGGAAGACTCTTCCCTTGTTGCTCGGTAAAAGCCAGTCTTGCCCCACCGGAGCTTAAACTCACATAGCTTCGATTAGCGGCTATCGCAGGCCCACTGTACGCTATTTTGCATTCTTCTTCGAGTACCCTTTTCTTTACTTCATCTTTAACAGCTTTTGGCATTCTATTCACCCTCTATATAAAAATTGCTCCAAATACACACACTCCAGGTTGATGCATATGTACTAAAGATGCGTTGACTTTTCAGACAATGATCTCCAACTATAATAGTTTACATTGGGTTAAAATCCAGTCCTGAAGTGTCTATGAACTTTATTACGAAAAAGAATAAATAACTACAGGCCACTCCCCCTGGTTTTTTCAGTTGGGTAAACCTGTAAAAACTAACAATCAAATAACAAGATATTAAATTTGTCAGGGTTTTTGATTTGGTTAAAACCTTCTGGTCTCCCTAAAAGACTCTCGAATTTTAAGTGGGTATATCGATTGAACATTGATTGGGATTTGTGACCGGTAACCAATGAAACTTGCATAAAATTCAGGATACAAGGTCCTAATTGAGGAAAAATCCGACCATGTTCGAAGCACCGCGGGCGAACTCACTTTCGAGTGGAAAAGATAACATACCCATTACCGAGTACACCCAGTACCAGTCTGCAGATTCCAATTGACCGCACTTCCGGAGAAATGAATTGACGCGTATTATCCGAAGATATCTATCACTCAACTCATGCAGCTCGACGCCAGATCTGCTAACAGGCCGGGCTTGCTTTAGGAGATTTGTAGGAGACAGTTAGGCATTGCTATGCAGGGTAGTGAATATAGAGCAACGGGTGTACCAGTAAGTTATTGATTAATAAACGTTTATTTAAGCCTTGTCATACTCATAATGATGGGGTCCCCTGTTCGAGTCAGGGCATAGCCACCATTTCTTTGAATGACACGCGTCCATTCCTGACCAACTGGCTGAATCTGCCCCTTGAATGTAACAAACGTTTTTGGCCTGATCAGAGAAGGGGGTTATAGCCTTATAATCGTGTGCCTGATCCCGCGGAGCAGGTTTTCAAAATTACACTCCCCTTTCTCGAGCAACCCGATCAAAAAAGGGTAAGCCTCAGCTGCGACGATTTCTAGTTTGTATCCATTTAATCGAAAAAAGACATCCGTTCCAAAAAAGGCAACCCGTTTATTACCATCGACGAAGGGATGATTCATGATGAGGGATTCAAACAATGCGGCGCCCATTTCCGCCAGATCTTCATAGTACCCGGTTCGGGGTCTGAATAGGGCGCTCTCCAACATGCCAGGGTCCCGAATACCTGGTTGACCACCGTATCGTTGGTTCAGTTTTTCATGTATTTCGAGTAATTCGTCATTGGTTAATAACTGTATTGAATGACCGGGCAAGCA
>JAPUFZ010000105.1 GCA_027293245.1 Gammaproteobacteria bacterium | reverse complement strand
GATGGTCACAGGTGATATTGCGTATGCAATTACCGCTGGTTTGAATCGCGTGCATCTGCACGGCGGCCAGTTTTTCCAGGATGTCAGGCACTTGCTCGAGTTTTAACCAGTTAAACTGGATATTTTGTCGGGTTGTAATATGGCCATAGCCCTTGTCGTACGACTCGGCAATATCTGCAAGCACCCGTAATTGCCTCGAACTAAGTACACCATAGGGTATGGCAACTCTTAACATCGGCGCATGTCGCTGGATGTAAAGCCCGTTCATTAACCGTAGACTACGAAACTGTTCGTCGTTGAGTTCTCCCGAGAGGAAGCGTCGGGTCTGACTACGGAACTCGATAACTCGCTGGTCTACTTGTTGCTGATCTAAGTTTGAATAGTTGTACATCATATTGCCCTGAAAAAAACTGGAAACCGATAGGGAAAGCCCCTGAATCGAAGTAACTATCGGGGAGCGCTATGATGAGTGGGTTATGTCTGGCTGGAAAGTAAAGGCCGACGCTATCAAATTACACGCTCCCCGATGTACAGACGGGACAGCACATCAGGCAGCAGGCGGTAATATTGAGTAGGTCGTATTTCACAGGGAAAACATACCAGTCACAATTCGTGATAGCAATGAAAGTTACATTACTATTTGTGATATTGAATTATCGGAATGCATATTGATGTATGGATTATCGACTGGCGATGATTCCACACCGCGCCAATATATCTTCAATATTTCGATTCAATTTGAGTCATCGTGACATCGAAGATTTGCTAGCTGAACGAGATATAAATGGTAAATCGCACCAGGTGCCGTGCCGGTGAAAATAGTGGTTCTACAGTGGCACAGGAATCTGGCTCGATTTCCAGATCATACAGGGTGAAAATCCTGATACAATCGCGCCTTGTTTAATCGATTGATCGTAAGATGGATGTCTCTCACCTGCTGGAATCTCTGAATGAACGCCAACGTGAAGCCGTCAGCGCTGAACCTGGACCGCTGCTGATACTAGCCGGCGCCGGTAGTGGCAAAACCCGGGTATTGACGCAGCGCATCGCCTGGGTTTGCGAGGTGGGTGGCCTGTCGCCGTTTAGCGTGCTCGCGGTTACTTTCACCAACAAGGCTGCGAGTGAAATGCGTGCTCGCGTGGAAGAACTACTGGGTATATCCGCGGGCGCCATGTGGGTCGGCACCTTTCACGGGATCGCGCATCGAATGTTGCGCGCGCATTGGCAAGCAGCCAATCTGCCACAGACCTTTCAGATACTGGACAGCGACGACCAGTTGCGCATGGTCAAACGGGTAATCAAACAACTCGATCTCGACGACACTAGCTGGCCGCCAAAGCAGGCGCAGTGGTATATCAATCATAACAAGGACGAGGGTTTACGCCCCGTGCATATCGACCCGGGAAATGACCACATTCAGCAGCAATTGCTGGCAATTTATCGTCTCTATGAAGAACTTTGCCAGCGTGCCGGGGTCGTCGACTTTGCCGAGCTGTTGTTACGCACGCTGGAACTGATCCGTGATAATGATGATATACGTGCGCATTACCAGCGCCGCTTTCAACATATCCTGGTGGATGAATTTCAGGACACCAATGCGATACAGTATGCCTGGCTGCGCCTGATGGCGGGTAGTGAAACGCCGGTATTTGTGGTCGGCGATGATGATCAGTCGATCTATGGCTGGCGTGGTGCGCGGATCGAAAATATACATCACTTTGAAAAGGATTTTAGCGGTACGCAAATTATCCGGCTTGAACAAAACTACCGTTCCACCGGCACCATTTTGAAGGCCGCAAACGCACTCATAGACAATAATCAGGAGCGTATGGGAAAGGAGTTATGGACCCAGAGTGAAGACGGTGAGTCGATCATTTACTACTCGGCGTATAACGAAAAGGATGAAGCCCGTTTTGTTGTCGACCGAATTCAAAACTGGGTCGACGCGGGGCGTAAGCGCCGCGACCTGGCGGTTTTATATCGTTCCAATGTCCAGTCGCGACAGTTTGAAGAGGCGCTGATGACGCGAGGTATTCCTTACCGGGTTTACGGTGGCCAGCGATTCTTCGAACGCGCTGAAATCAAGGACGTGTTGGCTTACCTGCGAATGCTCGCAAATCCGATGGCCGATCACGCGTTTGACCGGACCGTCAATCATCCGCCACGCGGTATAGGACAAAAAACCCTCGACCAGATCCGTGACCAGGCGAAACAGCACTCGCAATCGCTGTGGAGCGCGGCATTGTCATTGATCGAATCCCGGCAATTAACCGCCCGGGCCACGACTGCTCTGCAGGCTTACATCGATTTAATTCATAAAATGCAAACCGGTCTGGAGCTGATGAGTCTGGACCAACAAATCACCCTGTGCATCGAGCAAAGTGGGCTCGAGGATTACTTCGGCAAAGACCGGTCCGAGAAAGGCCAGTCGCGTCTCGAAAACTTGCAGGAACTGGTGGGTGCGGGCAAGAGTTTTGCAATAGATGTTGAAATTGAAGATGAAAATATGAGTACGCTCGATGCCTTCCTGGCGCATGCGGCACTCGAAGCGGGCGAAGGCCAGGCCGAGGAGTGGGAAGACTGTGTGCAGTTGATGACGATGCATTCGGTCAAAGGACTGGAGTTTCCGCTGGTGTTCCTGGTGGGAATGGAAGAGGGCCTGTTTCCGCATCAACGCTCCAGTGAAGAACCCGGGCGAATGGAAGAGGAACGCCGTCTTTGCTATGTTGGCATCACACGCGCGCGCGAACAACTGGTGGTTACCAGCGCCGAGGTACGCCGACTGTATGGCAACGAAAATTACAATAAGGTGTCGCGTTTCATTCGCGAAATTCCAACCGAGTTTTTACAGGAAATTCGACCCAAAGCGCAGTTTTCACGGCCCGTTTATGCGGCTGCTGGTAAAATAGGCCATAAAAGAACCGAGGCCGATACCGGCCTGTTTGTCGGCCAGCGCGTGAGTCATTCACGCTTTGGCAGCGGCATTATATTAAATCTGGAAGGTCAGGGTAGCCAGTCGCGGGTACAGGTTAATTTTGAAAATGCCGGTAGCAAATGGCTGATGGCAAGCCTGGCAAACCTGCAATCAGCCTGAATGCGGTGCCCCGAAAAATAAAATCAGCAATCACGCTTTAGCCGATGTTAAACTTCGCCAACATTTATCTATACGGGTAATCAAATGAGTAAGGAAATAGTCGCCTTCATTGGGCTGGGCGTTATGGGTTATCCGATGGCCGGGCACCTGGCCAACGCTGGATATTCGACCAGGGTATACAATCGAACCACGGCGAAGGCCGAGCAATGGTGCAAGGATTATCATGGAAGCTGGGCAGCTACGCCGAGGGAAGCGGCCGAGGATGCCGATTTTGTCTTTATCTGCGTGGGTAACGATGATGACCTGCGCTCGGTGGTTTATGGTGAAGACGGTGTGCTGGCGGGCATTACCGATGGGGCTATTCTGGTCGATCACACGACCGCCTCGGCTAACGTGGCGCGTGAGATTTCAAACCAATCACAGGTGCCTTTCCTCGATGCACCGGTATCAGGTG
>JAPUFZ010000104.1 GCA_027293245.1 Gammaproteobacteria bacterium | reverse complement strand
TGGGAGTGCGAATTGCGCGACAGGGGCATGAGGTCTCGCTCATCGCACGCGGTCCGCACCTGGCAGCGATAAAAGAAAAGGGCCTGACCCTGCGCCAGGGAGGTGAAGAAGCCTGTGTTCGCGATGTTTTTGCGACCGATGATATGACCGAGTGTGGGCCGCAGGATGTTGTTCTTCTGGCCCTCAAGTCCCATCAGATAGTACCCGTCATCGACTCATTAAAAACCCTGTTTGTCCCCGAGACCGTGATGGTTGCGTTACAGAACGGTATCCCCTGGTGGTATTTCCAGGGTAACGGTGGTAAATACGAGAATCGTATTGTTGAAACGGTGGATCCGGGTGGAATATTGGCAAACAGCATCGACTCGAAGTGCATCATTGGCTGCATCGCCTATCCGGCTGCGACGATTGCCGAGCCCGGTGTCATCCAACACATCGAAGGCGACCGCTTTCCGGTTGGTGAACTGGACAACGGTGAATCAGATCGGTTGAATATGGTGTCTGAACTGTTCATCGAAGCCGGTTTCAAATCACGCCTGCTGACCGATATCCGTTCGGAAATCTGGTTAAAGCTGTGGGGAAATCTGACTTTCAATCCGATTAGCGCGTTAACCCATTCGACCCTGGTTGATATCTGCCAGTACCCAAAGACACGGGAACTGGCCACTACGATGATGACCGAAGCACAGGCGATTGCCGAGCGTCTTGGCGCCTCATTACGGGTTACTATCGAGAGACGCATTGACGGTGCCGAGAGTGTCGGCAAACACAAGACATCGATGCTTCAGGATGTCGAAGCAGGCAAGCCGCTCGAGATCGATGGCATGCTCGGTGTCGTCATCGAGCTGGGTGAAATGACCGGTGTCGAGACACCTGCGTTAAAAGCGCTATATGCCTGCGCGAGCCTGCTCAATAAGAAAATTCAGGATGAATCGGTTTACATTAAGGAGTGTCCGCTCGGACAGTAGCAGATTCAATATTTGTCGAGTGCCCAGGTTCTATGTAATGACAACTGAAGATCCAGATGACGCAGAACCTGGTCCCTGGAACCCCGATATCAAATCGACGTTACCAGCGAAATACCTGTCGCTGTCGACCCTGTTCCGGCCTGAGAATGTATTCACCAGTATTGAGACCGTCACCGAGTTAAGCGACTTCACCGGATTCCCGATTCAGCAATTGATTTGTTTTCGACCCGAACGGCTGGTTGTCCACGAGCTTCTGATCCGCGTCTCTGCCGATATTTTCGTTTCTGACGGATCGAAATACGAAGACCTGGGTATCAATTACCGGAAGATTGTAGGCGTTATTTTGCGGCAATATATCGAACCGCATATGGAGCAAATTGTTGCGCGCTTCGATGAGCTCGGTGCGCAGGTTCATGACATGGTTGAAACGGAACTGGCAATTAGCCTGTTCGCAGAGAAGGCCGGGGTGGAGCAAAATCAAAACCCAACGGGATTTGCCAGGTTGTTTAAACCCAAACCAAAGAAGCTGAAAACAGTCGACTCCGAAACACCTGAAATGCGGGAGCAACGCATTGTTTCCGGTTGGCAGCAAAAGGCTGATTCGGCTGACGCCCTGCTGGACGCTGTTGTGTACGGGATGTTAGCGAAAGTTGCGAAGGCGATAATCGTTAAACATGGCCGTCTACTGGGCGATAAACCCCTATTGACCCGATTAGTTTCCGGGTTTGTCTGCAATGATCAGGGTAGTGAAATAATCGGCGATTTAATTGCACCCTATATTCAGCAGGCAGCCGCGAAACAGGCTTACCCGGTACTGCCGGCTCAAAGCGAGCCCGTGGTTATTAATATCAAGGGAGCTTCGGCCGCGGGAAAAAGTACCATGCGTCCATTGCAACACAGGCAAACCGATATTCTGGGACTGAACTGGCATGACTTCGCCCTGATCAGCCCCGATATATGGCGTAAGTATTTACTCGATTATGACTCTCTCGGCCCGGCCTACAAGTATGCCGGCACGCTCGCGGGTGACGAAATACCAATTATCGATGCGAAGCTCGATCGTTATATCGCCAACAAGGCCAGGCAGGGACGAGTATCTCATTTACTCATCGATCGATTTCGATTTGACAGTTTTGCGCCCGGACATGATACCGAGGAAGGTAGTAATCTGCTCACGCGTTTTGGTCATACTGTCTATTTAACGTTTATCGTGACGCCGCCTGAAGCTACTGTCGAGCGGGCCTGGATACGCGGGCTTCGGGTCGGTCGGTACAAATCCGTAGACGACCTGCTGGATCACAACATCGAAGCCTTCAACGGCATTCCGGTGATATTTTTTACCTGGGCACTGAATAAGAAAAAAACCGTTTACTATGAATTTCTTGATAATAGCGTGGCCTATGGAGAAAAGCCGCGGACGATCGCGTTCGGGTCGCATGGTGAATTGTATATTTATAACTTTAAAAATATGCTCGATATCGTGCGCTATACCAAAATTAATATCGAGGCGACCAGCCCCATGGAAGTCTACTCAGATGGAAACAAAATGAGTGCGGGGGCCAATACAGATTTCCTGGTTGCATGTGCGAGGAAAATTTCGGTCATAAATTTCGTTGAGCGTCAATCCGGCTTAATTTATGCGCGCATGGAGGGCGGCAAAATATGCTGGGCAAATCATCAACTAGCCCGGCAGATTTTAAACGATAGCGATACCCGTGCAGGATTTCTTGCAATTGCCTCTGAGATGATAAACGACCTCAGTCAAATTCCAGATCAGGCGTCGAAACCAGTTCCGGCAGAGGTACTTCATCATACAATGGGAGATACGGGCCCATAACTCTGTTCAGGAGATTTTGGGCTTAGGATGGGTGCAACCCATCAATATCAATCAGTTAAATCCATAGTGGCCGCAAATCCCAGGGTGATGGGTTGCACCCATCCTACAGAAATCCGGATCAGTGAACGAATATTACTGGCATATCCGCTTTTGCCAGCAGGTGGCCGGTAACGCCGCCCATGATGAGGTCGCGAATTCTCGGGCGGCTGTATCCGCCAACGATAAGTCGATCACATTCGAGTTCGCGTGACCTGGCGAGCAACCCTTCGCCGGCCGATTGGCCTTTGGTGTTAAAAATCGCAGTCTCAGCCGTTATCCCCTGACAACGCAGGTAGGTACATACGTCGTCGGCATTAATCGGTTGTTGCATACGTTTTTCCGTACTCAAAACATAAACCTTATCAGCTCTCTTCAGATTGTTGAGCATCGCTGCGATTGCCTGTGCCGCCTCCTTACTACTGTTCCAGCCGATGGCGAGACGTTTGCCGGGTACGTCCAGAACCTTTCCGCGTTGTACCATTAATACCGGGCGACCGCTTTCTCGCAGTGCCGCTTCAAAGGAGCTGGGTGGCGGTGTTGTTTTGACTGGTTGTGGTACGATAAGCAGATCGGCGAGACGTCCATATTTGCCGATAAGATTGTCGCGGCGTCCAGTACGTACCAGGAAATCAGCCGTGGGTTTACCTATCCCGGTACCGCGGGGTTTTACATCGACTTTGTAACGTTCACATAACTCGAGGAAACTTTGCTTGAGTTCGTCTCCCTGTTGTGACGCCGCGGCTGCGGCTGATTCGAGAATGGTCTGGCGCATACTATCCGATAGTCCAAGGGTACTAAATGGAATCATCTGTTCAGGGTCGTTTTGTACATACAGCAAATCGAGATGGGCATCGTTACGAATCGCCATACTGATTGATGTTTCCATTAAAGAAAGCGCAGTACTACTCTCGCGGATGGGTAACAGGATTGTTTTAATTGTCATTGTTAAGATCCCTCAAAATATAAATAAGAAGCTATCGCATATTGGTATCAAGATATATCACCTGATTTTTAAATTTTGGCATACAGTATACTAGAGTTAGATTTTCCTCAGGGTAACAGGACAATTTTCCCAAAATGCCCCCCGTTTTCCATCAATCTATGTGCCTCGGCGGCCTGGCTCAAGGCAAAGGTTGCATGTATCAGCGGTTTAATGGTTCCGGCAGCGAATAAAGGCACCACCGTTTGTTCGAATTGTTTGATAATGGATGCTTTTTCGGTGACCGGTCGAGATCGCAGCACAGAGCCTATAATACGCTGGCGCTTAACCATCATCATAGCTAAATTGATTTCAGCCGTAGTGCCACCCATGACGCCAATCAGTAGGATGCTGCCACCGAGCGCCAGCGACTT
>JAPUFZ010000103.1 GCA_027293245.1 Gammaproteobacteria bacterium | reverse complement strand
AGCGCATGCTGGATATCAGGCGCACGATTAACTTCCTGAACAATTCGCTGCAGGCGGTAAATCATCGATGGCACTGAACGATCCCCTCTTGCACGTTAATATTTCCTCGGTTGTTGCTATTTTCAGCGCTGTGAGTTTGTGTTTGCTGCGGGTACACCTGACCTTACCCGCGATCCACAGACAACTGCTTCAGGTTGATCTCCGCGAATTTCTGCCGTTGCTGTTGTTGTTTTTAGCCAGCAGGAGAGAGCTTATTAATATCTGATTTAGCCGGAATTGGCAAGCAGGATTCCAGTTGCGCAAGTGCACATTGATAAACTCTGCGTTTAAAAATCACAACGTTTTCAGTAGGATGCCAGTAGTTTACCCATTTCCAGGCATCAAATTCGGGGTTACGCGAGGTTGCAAGGTCAAATTCCTCTTCACTGGCCAGCAACTGCAATAAAAACCAGATTTGTTTTTGCCCAATACAACGGGGTTGCGAATTTTTCCTTATCAGGCGTTTCGGCAGCTTGTAACGTAGCCAGCTATTGGTCGAAGCCAGTATATCGACATCGTTTTTCTTCAACCCGGTTTCTTCCCTCAGTTCCCTGTACATCGCGTCAACTGGTTTCTCTCCAGCACCGATGCCCCCTTGCGGAAACTGCCAGGCATCTTGTCCGAACCTGCGCGCCCACATGACCTGACTCTGTAGATTGCTCAGGATAATGCCAACATTCGCCCTGTAACCATCGGAATCAATCACGTCGCTTGTTCTCGTCAAATCGTTTACTATTCGGGCCGCTTATTCTGACACAGAAAACCGCTTACACCAACCGACAGTGCAAATGACCCTGGCAATTTTTGATCTTGACCATACCCTTCTCGACGGCGACAGCGACTACCTGTGGGGTGAATACATGGTCGCCCATCAAATAGTAGATGAAGCTGAATATCGTCGTCGAAACGAGATTTTCTATGCGGAATACCAGCGCGGCGAACTGGAAAACGACAGCTACCTGGAGTTTTGTTTACAGCCGCTGACCCTGCATTCGCTCGACAGTTTACACAACTGGCGGACCGATTTTGTGGAATACTGGATCAAGCCGATTGTGGCGCCGGGAACCCGGGCTCTACTGGACCATCATCGCAATCGTGGCGATACCCTGTTGATCATCAGTGCAACGAATCTATTCATCACCGCACCGATCGCTGATCTATTCGATATTCCGCATATCCTGTCGACCGAACCCGAAATAATCGGCAATCGCTATACCGGCCGGTATCTGGGTACACCCACCTACATGGAAGGCAAGGTCATTGCGCTCAATGCCTGGCTGGCAGGCAGTAGTCACAATCTCGAGGGCAGTTACTTTTACAGTGATTCGATCAACGATTTAGCCCTGCTCGAAGCGGTGTCTATCCCGGTTGTGGTTAATCCAGACGAAAAATTGAGCGTCATCGCCAGGCAACGGAATTGGCAAATCCTCGATTTACTGCGCGCTTAGCTTACTAATGCTTATTTTTTAAAGTGTTTCGCACACCAGGGCGGCTCTTACTTCGTAGTTATGCAGTCGTAAGTGCGTGAAACAATATATAAATAGATCTACTGAGCAATACAATTAATTCTAAGCACAACAATTCTCAGGCCTTCGGCAAGGTAACCCCTTTCTGGCCCTGGTATTTACCGCCTCTATCCTTATAAGAGGTTTCACACACCTCGTCCGATTCAAAAAACAACATTTGCGCAATGCCTTCGTTGGCGTAAATTTTGGCGGGTAACGGCGATGTGTTGGAAAATTCGAGTGTCACGTGCCCTTCCCACTCGGGTTCCAGCGGGGTGACATTGACGATGATGCCACAGCGTGCGTAGGTCGATTTACCAAGACAGATAGTGAGCACATTGCGTGGTATGCGAAAATATTCCACGGTTCGCGCCAGGGCGAAAGAATTAGGCGGGATAATACAGACATCAGACTGCACATCGACAAAGCTATTGTCGTCGAAGTTCTTGGGGTCGACTATAGCTGAATTGATATTGGTGAAAATCTTAAATTCATTCGCACAGCGCACGTCATAGCCGTAGCTTGAAGTGCCATAAGAAATGATCCTGCCATTATCCGATTCTCGTACCTGTCCTGATTCAAACGGTTCGATCATAGCCTCGGTTTCGGCCATACGACGTATCCATAAATCTGATTTAATACTCACACACTATTCCGGCAGAAAAACTGTCGCGGCAGTATATCGATATCGAGGGGGCGTCGTCTATCACAGGTTGCGATGATTTTTTACGATCCGGCAGGCTACCCGCTTCAACTGCCATTGACTGGTTAGATACTGCTATTTCGGAAGTACTCGAATAACGAATCACTCAGCATCTTGACGCGTCGAGGGACTATCCTTGCGGGTGGATAAACCGCGTACATCCCTGCGTCAGGGCTGGGATAGTCAGTTAAAATCGGTATCAATTCACCTCGATCGATATACCCCTGCAGATAAAACAGAGGTCCTGAAGTAATAGCCAGACCCTGGCTTGCGACTTTCGCCAGCAGCTCACCGTTATTGGCACTCAACCGATATTTGACCCTGGGGGTAATACGCTTGCCTTTGTCCTGATAAAACCATTGCCGGCCAACCTGCACATTACTGTAAACCATCACCTGATGATCGGAGAGCTCCGACGGATGCCGTGGTTCACCCTGCCTGGCGAGATATTCAGGACTCGCACAGATAGCGAAATGCACATTAGCCAGTTTACGCGCAACCAGGCTTGAATCCTGCATTTGTCCAATGCGAACAGCCAGATCAAAACCATCTGCAATCAAATCGATTTGCCGATCATTCAAGTCGACTGCAATTTCAATCTCCGGATGTCGCGTCATGAATTCAGCGATTGGCTTCGACAGCTGACTGATGCCTATGCCTAGCGGAGCTGCGAGCTTTATCTTTCCCGACAGACTGCACTGGGCGTCGGATACCATTTGCTCTGCATCACTCATATCAGCCAATAGAATGACCGTGCGCTGGTAAAAATGTCTACCAGTGTCAGTCAGAGACAGGGTTCGCGTGGTACGCCGCATCAATTGTACACCAAGCCGTTTTTCCAGGTCGCGAACGCGCCGACTCAGTACTGACCTGGCAACTCCGAGCTTATCGGCAGCAGCGCTAAAGCCATGCGCGTCGACCACGGTTACAAAGGATTCGAGTTCTTCAAATTTATTCATATTGTCCTGTTTTCGCGAACAGTATTTTGATTTAATTGCTATTTATCTTCTTAATTAGAACAATGATAATACTACCACCATCAACCAGGAGAAAACACCATGAATACAGCAAGACTTAATAACGCATCAACTTTGATTGGCCGGTCTATGATCGCGATCATCTTCATTGTCGCCGGAGCAGGCAAGATTACCGGCTACGCAGGCACGCAGGGTTATATGGAATCGCTGGGGGTGCCGGGCCTGCTACTACCCCTGGTCATTGCCGTGGAAATT
>JAPUFZ010000102.1 GCA_027293245.1 Gammaproteobacteria bacterium | reverse complement strand
ATCGTTTTGCTCGGCGATGCTGCAGACCCCGATCTTTTGCTAGAAGAAAATATTGAATCTATGGATGTGTTCTGTGCGTTAACTAACGACGATGAAGCCAATATTTTGTCGTCTATTCTGGCCAAACGTATGGGTGCCGTGAAAGTAATGTCACTGATCAATCGATCAGCCTATGTCGATCTGGTGGAAAGCGGACTGATTGATATTGCCATTTCCGCGCATCAGGTAACCATAGGCGCCCTGCTCGCCCATATCCGTCGAGGTGATGTGGTCGCAGTGCATGCGTTACGAAGAGGTTCGGCCGAGGCAATCGAGGCAATTGCCCACGGGGACAAGGATTCTTCAAAGGTTATTGGGCGCTCAATCGAACAGATCAAGTTACCCACCGGCACTACCATCAGCGCGATCGTGCGAGGTGAGCAGGTCATTATCGCGCATCATGATACCGTCATCGAATCCGAGGATCATGTGATACTGTTTTTGACCGATAATAAGAAAATATCCGAGGTCGAACGCCTGTTTCAGGTCGGGTTCACCTATTTTTAACGCGTCTTAAAATCCATCCAGAAAGAGAACCAGGGTACAACGGCTATGCAATTGTTGGTTATTCAGCGAATACTCGGCCTTCTGCTGATGGTTTTCAGCAGTACCCTGCTGCCGCCTGTATTTATCGAACTCTATTATGATGACGGCTCGATTACGCCCTTCATAGAAGCCTTTGCACTGATCCTGACGTTTGGAATTCTGCTATATCTACCGGTCGCTAAGCAAAAGAAGGAACTTCGTCTGCGCGATGGGTTTTTGATTGTTGTACTGGCCTGGAGTGTGCTGGGTACCGTTGGTGGCCTGCCGCTCTACCTGTCGGGTATTTACGACATGTCGGTAACCGATGCCGTGTTTGAATCGATGTCAGGATTGACCACCACGGGCGCCACGGTAATTACAAATATTGATGCGATGCCGCATTCATTGTTGTTTTACCGGCAGGAACTGCAATGGCTTGGTGGCATGGGGATCATAGTTCTGGCGGTGGCTATATTGCCGATGCTGGGCATTGGCGGCATGCAATTGTTTCGTGCCGAAACACCTGGTCCGGTTAAAGATAACAAGCTCACCCCGCGAATAACCGAAACCGCGAAAGCTCTGTGGTATATATATCTGGGCCTGACCATTGCCTGTGGCCTGGCCTACTGGGTAGCAGGCATGTCTTTTTTTGATGCGGTGGCGCACGCGTTTTCAACCGTAGCAATTGGCGGATTCTCGACTCATGATGCAAGCATCGGTTATTTTGACAGCACCGCGATTGAACTGATTGCGGTGGTATTCATGTTATTGTCCGGGGCCAATTTTGCACTTCATTTTGCCGCCATACGTCGTCGGTCTTTACAGCCATACCGGCATGACGCTGAATTCAGAACCTATTTCCTGGTGTTGTTAGTGGTTAGCATCATCACCATAGGCTACCTGCAACTGACTAAAACCTTTTCCTCGACCGCCGAGTCGGTCGTCGAAGGTCTGTTCCAGGTGGTTTCCATTGGCACCACGACCGGCTTTACCACGGCCGAGTACTATAGCTGGCCCGGGTTTTTGCCGGTGTTGCTATTGTACGTCAGTTTTATTGGCGGTTGTTCCGGATCGACTGGTGGTGGAATCAAGGTAATAAGAATATTGTTGCTGGTAAAACAGGGTGTACGGGAGCTGAAACGCCTGGTTCATCCGAATGCACAAATTGTCATTAAAATCGGAAAGAAGCCTATGCCCGAAAATGTAATCGAGGCGGTGTGGGGATTTTTCGCGGCTTATTTTGCCATTTCGGCATTGATGTTTTTGATGCTAATGGCCTCGGGGCTCGATCAGGATACCGCGTTTTCAGCAGTGGCTGCCTGTCTCAATAACCTGGGTCCTGGTCTCGGTGATGTAGGCCAGAATTTTGCTTCGATCAATGATTTTGCCAAATGGGTTCTGGTGTTTGCCATGTTGCTGGGCAGACTCGAGATATTCACATTGTTAGTACTGTTTACGCCTGCATTCTGGCGCAAATAGTCAATGGCCTTGTGCAAGGGCAGAAAAAAGCCCTGATCGTTCCGTGATCAGGGCCTGGTTCTCTCCAGTGGAGAATCTACCATCTCATCCTTGAGAGTGCTTCCTTGCAGGCTCATCCTTAAGCTTGCTTCCCTGCACAATATTGCCTTTTCCCTGCTTAACGGCCTGTCCTTAGGTCGTGGTAGTATATTGTCATGCAAGAAACTGGATTAATATCGTAATCGCGCTGAGTTAATGTCAGCCTTGGTAGTATAAAAATGTAGGAGAAAGCTTACATCGGCGCACAACAAGCTAATATTTATAGATTATGAATTGAAAAACTAATGTTATTTCCAGCCATACAACCCGATAAAACCTGGCATTTTCCGGTGTCTGATATCCACACTCTTTATATCGAGGAGAGTGGCAATCCCGAAGGCGTGGCGGTGGTTTTTTTACACGGGGGCCCGGGGGGAAATTGCGAGCCCGGACATCGACGGTTTTTTAATCCCGAAGATTATCGCATTATTTTGTTCGATCAACGAGGTTGTGGTAAATCCAGACCACACGCTTCGCTGGATGAAAATACTACCTGGGACCTGGTAGAGGACCTGGAAAAAATTCGCGTCGACCTGGAAATAGAAAACTGGGTGGTATTCGGCGGATCCTGGGGCTCGACACTGGCTTTGATCTACGCACAAACCTACCCTGAACGGGTTTTGGGCCTCATCTTACGGGGCATATTTCTTTCGCGAGACGAAGATATACGGTGGTTGTATCAGGCCGGTGCTGCGCGAATTTTCCCCGAAGCCTGGCAACATTACCTGGAACCTATCCCGAAAGCCGAGCGTGAGGACATGATAGCTGCCTATCACAAGCGGCTCACCAGCGAAAACGAAATTGTTCGTATGGGGGCGGCTAAAGCCTGGTCAATCTGGGAAGGTACGACAGCGACTCTATTGCCGGACAAGGACGTGGTAGATCATTTCAGTGATCCGCATATTGCGCTCAGCATCGCGCGTATCGAGTGCCATTATTTTACCAACTACAGTTTCCTCACCCCCGGTCAAATACTCGATAACGCCCACAAACTGAAGGATATACCGGGGTTTATAGTGCATGGCCGCTACGATATGATCTGTCCAATTGATCAGGCGGTTTTGCTTAGCCAACACTGGTCCAATTGTAAGCTCAAGGTCATCGATAATGCCGGGCATGCGGTCACCGAGAAAGGTATTAGTGACGCCCTGGTTATTTGCTGTAATCAAATGCTAGAAATTCTTTCGTGATTGTCTTGCTGCAGCGTGTCAGTGAAGCAAGGGTAGACCTGCCTGGTGAACGCATTGCCAGCATCAGTAGAGGAATCCTGGCAATGGTAGGCGTTCAAGTCAGTGACGATGAAATAACCGCGCGCCAATTTGTTTCGCGCATTTTGAACTACCGCATATTTGCTGATGCGGAGGATAAAATGAACCTCTCCCTGATCGATATCAATGGTGGATTGTTACTGGTACCACAATTCACACTCGCCGCCAACACGCGCAAGGGCCGACGACCCAGTTTCACCTCGGCAGCATCGCCGGCGCTCGCAGAATCTGTATTTCAGGCCATGCTGAAATTTGCCGAGGCATGCTACGAGATAGTAGAGGGTGGGCGCTTTGGGGCCAATATGCAGGTGCAACTGATTAATGACGGCCCAGTGACTTTCATTCTCGATTGACAGCCAGATTTTTCCTGACTGATTCGCTCAGGCTCTAACTGTGATTTCCAAACATGCCAACATTCTCAGATAAATTATTGAATTATAAAATAATTCATCGATATGGGTGCCGCCTTCGTGGAATATGCGGGTTAAAGGTCGAATTTCACCTTAATGTCTATTATTATCGTCATTCAATTCAGTCAAAAGCCGGAAACTTTTTTCCATGTCAAATCGTGTAGCGACAGTTACCAGAGATACGCTGGAAACCCAGATTAAGGTTTCCATTAACCTGGACGGTACGGGTCAGTCCAGTATTGAAACCGGGATTCCCTTTCTCGACCATATGCTCGACCAGGTGGCCCGTCACGGCCTGGTAGATCTCGATATTAGCGCCAATGGTGACCGACATATAGATGACCATCACACGGTGGAAGATATCGGCATTACTCTCGGACAGGCATTTACTCAGGCACTGGGAGATAAAAAAGGTCTGATGCGTTATGGGCATGCTTATGTACCGTTGGACGAAGCGCTATCTCGAGTCGTGATTGATTTTTCCGGCCGGCCCGGGATCGAATATCGGGTCGAGTACCCGCGTGCACGCATTGGTCAATTCGATGTTGACTTGATTCACGAGTTTTTTCAGGGATTCGCCAATCATGCTATTGCGACATTGCACATTGATAACCTGTTCGGTGAAAATGCACACCACATTGCCGAAACCGTGTTCAAGGCCTTTGGGCGTGCACTGCGCGTTGCGGTTTCCAGAGATGAACGAATGAGCGGCGTGATTCCATCTACCAAAGGCTCGCTCTAGCCCGTGCACAGCATTGCCGTAATTGATTATGGAATGGGGAACCTCCGATCGGTAGTCAATGCACTGGAGCATGTGGCCGGTAAAAAACACCGAATTGAATTAACCTCGGATCCCGCCCAGGTGATTCAAGCCGATCGAGTGGTTTTTCCCGGGCAGGGAGCCGCTGGTGATTGTATGCGGGCCATAGATGAATATGAATTACGTGAAACCATTATCGAAGCCGCCAATAGTCGTCCGTTTCTGGGGATTTGTATGGGTATGCAGGTTTTGATTGAACACAGTGAAGAAAATCAGGGTACCGATTGTCTTGGATTGTATGCGGGACAGGTTCGATATTTTGGGGATACGCATCATGATGCCGATGGCGAAAAATTGAAGGTGCCGCATATGGGCTGGAACCGGCTTTATCAGTCCAGGCCGCATCCCCTGTGGAATGCCATCGATAACGGAGAAAGGTTTTATTTTGTCCATAGTTACTATTTGCAGACGAGCGATAAAAACCTGGTAGCGGGTGAATGTGAATACGGATTCTCTTTTACCAGTGCTATAGCCAAAGACAATGTATTTGCCCTGCAATGTCATCCTGAAAAAAGTGCCGATGCCGGTCTCCAGCTGTTGGCTAACTTTGTCGCCTGGGACGGTCAGGCGTGATACTGATTCCGGCAATAGATTTAAAACAGGGGCAGTGTGTTCGGTTGCGCCAGGGGCGCATGGACGAAACCACAGTATTTTCCGATGATCCGGTAGCGATGGCCGGCAAGTGGGTGGCACAGGGCTGCCAACGCCTGCACCTGGTCGATCTGGACGGCGCCTTCGAGGGAAGTCCGGTGAACGCCGACGTGATCGAAGAGATTACCGCCGCTTTTCCAGACTTGCTGATTCAGGTTGGAGGCGGAATTCGCACGGTCGATACTGTCGAGGCCTATCTCGCGGCTGGAGTCAATTATGTGATTATAGGTACCCAGGCGGTTAAAAAACCCGAATTTATCACCGAGTTATGTGCCGAGTTTCCCGGTAATGTAATCGTCGGAATCGATGCGAAGAATGGAATAGTTGCAGTGCAGGGCTGGACCGAAGACTCTGATCAGTCTGCCGAGCATCTGGCCCTCCGGTTTGAAGATCAGGGCGTATCGGCGATAGTCTATACCGACATCAATCGGGATGGCATGATGCAGGGTGTCAACCTGGAAGCGACCAGGCAGTTGGCCGAGTCAGTGAGCATTCCAGTGATTGCCTCCGGGGGTGTTACAGATATGCGAGACATTAAGGCCCTTAACAGTGTAAAACACGCCGGTATTGAAGGTGCGATCATTGGACGCGCCCTGTATGAGCGAACTATCAATCTGAAGAAAGCCCAGCGATACATCGACGAGCACTAGGAGGCTGTCCGAGAATAGAAGGCCTACTCGACAACTGCTCCATGCGTTGTTCTACCTTCGGGACGCCGAACCGCAGCATCCATGCAGTCGTGCGGAAAAGCCATTTTGGCCCATTATTTCGCTCATTTTCGTTGAATATGAGTAACTATTCGCCTCAAATGACCAAAAATATGGACTCAAAATTGCTTTCCCTCGCTACGACCCCTATTCTCGGACAGCCTCCTAGCGAACTGTCCTTGACGGGTTTTGTTTAAAGCCTATCTGCCGTACAGCGGCGCAAAGTGTAACCACAGGGTTCATATGTTTCCAGTTTTTACCGTCATTTTCCTGATCGTGCCGATTGTCGAGATTTACCTGCTGATACAGGTAGGACAGGTTATTGGCGCCCTCTGGACAGTCTTTCTGGTTGTGCTGACAGCGGTTATCGGTGTCTGGTTGCTGAAAATACAGGGCATGTCGATGTTGCAGCGGGCCCAGGATAAAATGCTAACTGGCCAAATGCCTGCCCAGGAAATGCTCGAGGGTATTGGCCTTGTGCTGGCAGGTGCATTTTTGCTGACGCCCGGTTTTTTTACCGACGGTATCGGTTTTTTGTTGCTGTTTCCTCCTACCAGGGCGTGGTTGGTGCGCAAACTGGTCGTTAAAATGATGGGCTCGAGTCAGTTTTCTCAGCAGAGCGGCGTCCGTGGCTTCCATTTTGAGTCGAGATCCCGGCAGCGAAAAACTGAATCAGATGTTATCGAAGGCGTAAACTATAAACGCGAAGACTAGCCCGCATATTGCACCACGGCAGCACAGAATTAGGATGAAACCTCGATTTCGAAGATAAAATCTACTTTAAGCGCTTGAAAGCCCTTATTTACACCCCATAACGCTTGACTAGCAGAAGTTGCTGAATATGATTAGCACTCACTTGATGTGAGTGCTAAACGCAGCCAACTCTAACTACCATTCCAAGAGGATGGCGGAAAATTTTAAACTAAAACAAACTGGAGAATAGCAACAATGAATATTCGTCCCTTGCATGACCGTGTGGTCGTCAGGCGTAAGGAAGAAGAAACTACCACAGCCGGTGGTATCGTAATTCCTGATTCAGCAACCGAAAAACCAAGCACTGGCGAAATAATCGCTGTCGGCAATGGCAAAGTTACTGACTCGGGTGAAGTAAGAGCGCTAGATGTCAAGGTCGGTGACACAGTTTATTTTGGTAAGTATTCCGGTACAGAAATCAAGGTAGACGGCGAAGAACTACTAATCATGCGCGAAGATGACATCATCGCTGTTGTTGAATAATTCATAGATTAAGAGGTTAAATCTCGATGAGTGTAAAAGACGTAAAATTTGGTGATGATGCGCGTACTCGCATGGTCAATGGCGTTAACATTTTGGCTAACGCGGTTAGAATAACACTGGGCCCAAAGGGCCGTAATGTCATTCTGGATAAAAGTTTCGGTGCGCCGACAGTAACTAAAGACGGTGTCTCGGTTGCGAAAGAAATCGAGCTCGAAGACAAGTTCGAAAACATGGGCGCACAAATGGTTAAAGAAGTTGCTTCGCATACTTCTGATGTTGCTGGTGACGGCACCACGACTGCGACTGTTTTGGCACAGGCAATTGTTCGTGAAGGTATGAAAGCTGTCGCCGCCGGCATGAACCCGATGGATCTCAAGCGTGGTATCGATAAAGCGGTCATAGCAGCGGTTCAAAGTCTGCACGACAGTTCTACGCCATGTTCGGATAGCAAGGCGATCGCCCAGGTAGGCACGATTTCCGCCAACACTGATGAGAGCGTTGGTAACATCATTGCCGAGGCAATGGAAAAAGTAGGTAAGGAAGGCGTTATCACTGTAGAAGAAGGCTCATCTATCGACAATGAACTGGATGTGGTCGAAGGAATGCAATTCGACCGCGGTTATCTTTCTCCTTACTTTGTCAACGACCAGAATACAATGTCCGCCGAACTCGAAGAGCCAATGATTTTGTTGTTCGACAAGAAAATTTCCAACATCCGTGAATTGCTGCCGATTCTTGAAGGTGTGGCGAAAGCAAGCAAGCCATTATTGATAGTCGCTGAAGATATCGAAGGTGAGGCTCTGGCTACACTGGTGGTCAACAGCATGCGTGGTATTGTCAAGGTCTGTGCGGTTAAAGCGCCCGGTTTTGGTGATCGCCGCAAAGCCATGCTGCAGGACATCGCGGTACTGACCGGTGGTCAGGTGATCTCTGAAGAAGTGGGCCTGAGTCTGGAAAAAACCACACTGGAAGATCTGGGTTCTGCCAAGAAAGTAACCATTACCAAGGAAAACACTACGATTATCGACGGTGCCGGTTCGACTGAGGATATTCAGGGTCGCATCTCGCAAATCAAAGCGCAGATGGAAGAGTCAACTTCAGATTACGATACCGAGAAGATGCAGGAACGACTGGCGAAAATCGCCGGCGGTGTTGCTGTGATCAAGGTGGGTGCCGCAACTGAAATTGAGATGAAAGAAAAGAAAGCCCGCGTAGAGGATGCACTGCATTCGACTCGTGCAGCGGTTGAAGAAGGCGTTGTTGCCGGTGGCGGTGTTGCACTGATTCGTGCCTGCGATGTTATTGCAAAACTGAAAGGTGCCAACCATGACCAGGATGTTGGTATCGACATTTTACGTCGTTCGATGGAAGAGCCAATACGCCAGATCGTGGCCAACGCCGGTGACGAAGCTTCGGTTGTAGTCAACAAGGTTAAAGGCTTAAAAGGTAACCACGGCTATAATGCTGCCACGGGTGAATACGGCGATATGATCGAAATGGGTATTCTGGATCCGACCAAAGTGGCCCGTTCCGCACTGCAAAATGCGGCCTCGGTTGCTAGTCTGCTGATCACCACAGAAGCGATGATAGCCGATAAGCCCGCTGACAAATCAGCGCCACCAGCGGGTGATATGGGTGGTATGGGTGGTATGGGCGGTATGGGCGGTATGATGTAAGCCATTCAGAAACCTGGACTGTAGTATCTGAAAGCCCCGCTTCATGCGGGGCTTTTTTTGTCGGGTCTAAAAGTAACGGCTTATTTTTTTGACTCGTCGGTTAAATATTTTTGTTCGCGTTGATGGGTTATGACTGACGGGTGACGGTAAAGTGGCTGCCAGTTGAATCGACCGATTGACGGATAAATTAGCGGCGGAAATTCCCCAGTAATGTCTGGCCGCTGCCTCGACGCCGTAAATCCCACGACCGAACTCGGCAACATTGAGATAAAGCTCGAGAATTCTTTCCTTGCTAAGGTTTCTTTCCATGTCCATGGTCAGCAATAGTTCATGCCACTTGCGCAATGGATTTCTGGAGGCGCTGAGGAAGATATTTTTAACTGTTTGCTGGGAAATGGTACTACCACCGTAGACAAAGCGTTTTACAGACATATTGTGTTCCATGGCTGATTTTAAGGCTTCCGTATCGATACCTGAATGCGAATAGAATCGAGAATCCTCGGCCACAATCAGGGCCCGAATCATATGTTTGGAAATCTTATCAATAGACTTCTGTTGCCACTGCAGATGTGGCCAGTGCTGATGCCGATACTGTTGATAAATATACTGACGTATAAAATTTGACGGCTGGATAGGCCCTTCCTTGTATAACGCCCAATCTGGCCAGATACCGATCAGGTAGCCGGTATCCATGATAAAGATGATGATCAGAATTCTTAAACTCCAACGCAAGATGCGAATTGAATTCCTGGTGCTTAAAATATCAGACAATCTGAGCCTTAGTGAACTAAATGGCATGGCGATTAGCAGTTAAGCTTTCTTACAGAACTATCCATGATTCAAATACTATAGTACGCGTTCGGTAATATCTTCTCGCGCATCAAGCAAAGCTTCTTCGTGGTTAGCTATTGCCCTGGCATATTCGGCTGCGTCCGGGGCAATAAACTCGGCTATCGGCGTGCCGATTGTGCCGGTGGCGATTAACTGCGACTGGTCCTTGACGGCGATACCGGCCCTCGATTTGATACGAATTAATGTGAAAATCAGAATCATTGCAAACACCGTTGCAATGCCCCAGAAGAAAAATTCGATACTGTAGAAGTCCATAAAAAAAGCAATGATGATGGGACCGGTACTCAAGCCGATACCGGCTACCATCACCAGGCTGCCGCTGGCGCCAACGATTTGATGCGGCTGCAATCGGTCATTGGCGTAGGCGATGCAGATTGAATACATCGGCATCGACGCGCCACCCAGTAAAACTATGACCAGGTAGAAAGCAATACCGTCCCTGGAAATGAAGACCGCGAGGATGCAGGCCAGAATAGAGATCACCGATAGTGCTGACATGACCAGGCGCCGACTCATTCGGTCCGACAGGTATCCAATCGGCCAGAGCGTAATCAGGCTACCAATCATAAAGCAGGCCATAAACCAGGAGATTGA
>JAPUFZ010000101.1 GCA_027293245.1 Gammaproteobacteria bacterium | reverse complement strand
CCATTGTGGCTATTGGGGCGATGGGATTTGGTGCCCAGTTCCTGACTTTCACCAACGATTACCGGGTATTTTTCGGCGAGGACAATCCACAACTGGTTGCCTTCGAAGATTTGCAGGATACCTATTCTAAAGATGACAACGTGGTGTTTTTACTGGTCCCCAAAAGTGGCGAAGTATTTAGCAACGAAACCCTGGAAGCTGTTGCCTGGGTGACCGACAGGGCCTGGCAAACACCGCATTCGAGTCGGGTTGAGTCACTCACCAATTATCAGCACACTTCAGCCGTTGAAGACGATTTAATCGTCGCGGACCTTGCCTTCGAACCCGGCAATCTAAGTGAAGACGAGCTCGCAAGCATTCGCGATATCGCATTGAATGAACCGGTACTAATCAACCGCCTGGTATCACCCAGCGCGCATGTAACCGGCATCAATATCACGATCGAATTACCCGGCGTCAATCCAATCGTCGAAAATCCTGAAGTGGTGTCCTACGTCCGTGAAATGCGGGGCCAGTTTCGTCAGGCCTTTCCAGACATCGAAGTTAAATTGACTGGCATCATCATGATGAACCAGGCTTTTCCTGAAGCCAGTCAATACGATATGTCGACCTTGTTTCCGATCATGCTGATCGCCTTTGTAATTGTCCTGTTTTTCTGGGTTAAGGGCTTGAGTGGAACCTTTGCTACCTTCGCGATCATTATTTTTTCGATAATTGGCGCCATGGGTCTTGCCGGATGGTTCGGCATTGCGCTCACACCACCCTCGTTTGCCGCAGTCATGATCATACCTACCATGGCGATTGCCGATAGTGTTCATGTATTGATGAATTATGTGCTGTCGATGCGCCGAGGAGAGACGAAACACGATTCGATGGTAGACAGTATCCGGGTCAATATGCAACCGGTGTTTCTCACCAGCGTGACTACCGCAATTGGATTTTTAAGCATGAATTTTTCCGATGCACCGCCATTTCATGACCTTGGCAATATTGTCGCGATGGGCGTGATAATTGCTTTCGTGCTCAGCGTGACTTTCCTGCCTGCGCTGATGATGATATTGCCGGACAGGCAAAAGGTGCAGGAAACCACTTCGAGCAGGTTAATGGGTAGATTCGCCGAATTCGTTATCGCGAAGCGAACTCGACTGCTGTTAATCATGGGTGCAGGTAGCCTGCTATTGATTTCTTTTGTGCCACTAAATGAATTGAATGATGACTTCGTCAAGTATTTCAGTGAAACAATCGAGTTTCGGCGCGATGCCGATTTTGCCTCGGAGAATTTGAGTGGCCTCTATTTGATTGGCTATTCATTAAAGTCCGGGCAAGAAGGTGGTGTCAGTGAGCCGGAGTTTTTGCGCAATGTAGATAAATTTGCCAACTGGTATCGTTCACAACCTGAAGTGATACACGTCAATGTCCTGACCGATACTTTCAGACGACTGAATCGAAGTATGCATGGCGACGATCCATCCTGGTACCGGCTGCCCGAACAACGTGAGCTGGCCGCACAGTACCTGTTGTTATATGAAATGTCATTGCCCTATGGGCTTGACCTCAACAACCAGATTAATATTGACAAATCGGCGACCCGAATGACAGTCATGTTGCGCAATATGACCACCCGCTCGGTACTTGCGCTGGAACAACGCGCGCAGCAGTGGCTCAGGAATAATGCGCCGGTCGCGATGCATAACGAAGGCGCGAGTCCAACCCTGATGTTCAGTCATATTGGCGCACGTAATATCAGGAGTATGCTGCTCGGTACCACGATAGCGTTGATACTGATATCGTTAATTCTCATCTTCGCCCTGCGGTCACTCAAAATCGGGCTATTGAGCTTGATTCCTAACCTGATTCCAGCGGCCCTGGCTTTCGGCGCATGGGGTATCGTGGTAGGTCAGATCGGTTTGGCCCTGTCGGTAGTGACCGGCATGACGCTCGGTATCGTAGTCGACGATACCGTACACTTCCTGAGTAAGTATTTGCGTGCCCGGCGCGAAAAAGGCCTGAATTCACAGGATGCCGTGCGCTATGCATTCAATACCGTAGGGCTCGCACTGGTGGTGACTTCGCTGGTATTGATTGCCGGGTTTTTCGTATTGACCTTTTCCGCCTTTCAGTTGAACTCCAATATGGCGTTCATGACCGCGGTGACCATCATATTTGCGATTATTGCCGATTTCCTGTTATTACCCCCATTGCTAATGGCCTTAGACGGCAAGGAGCATAGTCATGTTTAATTCTAAAATTGTTATCGTCTCGATTATCACGGTCCTGCTGTTGCCGACTGTTCTATACGCCCAGAGCGCGGAGCAAAAAGGCCTGGAGATCGCGATCGCGGCAGATGACTACGACAAGGGTTTTATCGACTTTACTGCCAATATGTTGATGATTCTGAGGAACAAAAATGGTGATACATCGACCCGTGTTATCCGTATTAAAACGCTTGAAGTGGAGGGTGATGGCGATAAGAACCTGTCTATTTTCGATCAACCAGCCGACGTCAAGGGCACGGCATTGCTGACTTACTCGCACGGGCTTGAGCCTGATGATCAGTGGCTTTACCTGCCGGCTTTAAAAAAGGTGAAGCGCATCAATTCGCGTAATAAATCGGGGCCGTTTATGGGCAGCACCTTCGCTTTCGAGGACCTGGGGTCGCAGGAGGTGGAAAAGTATAGCTACAGGTTTTTGCGCGAAGAGGCATGCGGTGATTGGCAGTGTTATGTAATCGAACGCTTTCCTGAGTACAAATACTCGGGCTACACGAAACAGGTTGCCTGGGTGGATAAAGAGGCATATCGACTGGTAAAAGTTGATTTTTATGACCGCAAGAGAGCCCTGCTAAAGACTTTGTCAGCGAGCGATTTCAAGCAATATTTAGGGCATTACTGGCGTCCCGGAAAAATGGAAATGGCGAATCATTTAACTGGCAAAGGTACCACACTCGAATGGACCGACTACCAGTTCCAGACCGGTATTTCGGATCGTGATTTCCGTTCGCAATCGTTGAAGCGTGCAAAATAGATAAGGTGAAACAGGTATTAATACCGGCCCTGCTAATCGCCTGGCCGGTTCTGGTCGGGGCACAGGACTTTTCCGGCAACTTCGCAGCGGAAGCTATCAGCTTCCCGAATCCCGCCAGGTTTCCCAATCAGTTGAGCGACGACCTGAGCCTGTCTTTTCAACCCAGACTAGTGGGTGACTGGAATGATGGCGATGACAACTGGAGTATCGAACTGTTCATGCGCGCCGGGTCGAAGGACGAAAATCGCAATCATAACGATATCCGCGAGTTACTCTGGTTGCATCTCAGTGGCGATAATGAGTGGCGGGTTGGTATTAATACCATGTTCTGGGGCGTAACAGAAACGCGTCACCTGGTCGATGTCATCAACCAGATCGATCTGGTCGAGGGGATCGATGGTGAAGATAAGCTGGGTCAGCAAATGATTCATTTGAAACACTACCAAGACTGGGGCGTGCTTGATTTCCTGGTATTGCCGGGATTTCGGGAGCGTAATTTCCCGGGTGAGAACGGCAGGCCAAGGTTTCCACTGGTAGTAGACGACTCGCAGACTATTTATGCGTCAGCCGATGGTAAAGACCATGTAGATTACTCGTTTCGTTTTTCGCAGACTTACGATGAACTGGATATCGGACTGTCATTCTTCAAGGGCACTAATCGCCAACCCGAACTGATCCCCGGACTCGGCGCTACTGGTCAGCCGGTTTTAATTCCGCTTTATCTGCAAATGACACAGTACTCTATCGATGCGCAGTTAACCACTGAGGAATGGTTGTGGAAACTGGAGATGATATACCGGGACACCAAAGCGCGGTCCTACCTGGCTTTTACCGGCGGCTTCGAGTACACCTTTTATAATATTTTCGATTCGGACATCAACCTCGGAAGCCTGGTAGAGTATTCCTACGATAGCCGGGAAGCCCCCTTGCGAGATATATTTGATCGCGATTTATTTATCGGAGCGCGCCTGGCTTTTAACGATGCACAAAGTAGCGAGCTACTGGCCGGGTATGTTGTCGATACCGAAAAAGGTAGCCGGACTTTTCGACTTGAAGCCAGTCGCCGGTTCGGAAACAGCTGGAAAGGAACACTGGAAATGCAGCTATTCCCCTATATCGCCGATGATGATCTGCTGA
Source organism: Gammaproteobacteria bacterium (assembly GCA_027293245.1). Classification (GTDB taxonomy): domain Bacteria; phylum Pseudomonadota; class Gammaproteobacteria. The sequence goes on along the minus strand of JAPUFZ010000101.1, from coordinate 7,670 downwards.
TAGTTTTCGAAGATGATGACTATCTGTTGCTTGAGTTAGCGCGATATTTTTAGTCGATCTTTCCGATTACTCGATATTGCCCGTCACAATATCGTGTACCTGCTGATATTTTTGGCGGGTTTTATCAATAATTTCCTGCGGAAGCTGCGGTGCCGGCGGAGTCTTGTCCCAGTCCAGGGTTTCCAGATAGTCGCGAACAAACTGCTTGTCATAACTGGGAGGGCTGGTACCCACACGATATAAGTCGGCCGGCCAGTAGCGCGATGAATCGGGTGTCAAGATCTCATCGATTAACACCAGTTGATCATTTTCGTCGACACCAAACTCAAACTTGGTGTCGGCAATGATAATGCCCCTGGACCGTGCATAGTCGGATGCCATTTGATAAAGACGGATACTGATATCGCGAATCTGCCTGGCCTTTGCTTCACCGATGAGTTCGACAGTTTGTTCGAAGCGCACATTGATATCGTGATCGCCGACATCGGCCTTGGTTGACGGTGTGAAAATAGGTTCGGCTAGTTGCTCTGCCTGGAGCAAACCGTCGGGTAGCTCAATGCCACAGATTTGACCACTGCTCAAATAGTCTTTCCAGCCTGAACCGATGACGTAACCGCGCACAATAGCTTCGACTGGCAGGGGTTTCAGGCGCCTTACAATAATCGAGCGGGGCGCCAGGTTGACAAAATCCTGCTCGGAAACATAGTCCTGTAACTTCAGATCAGTCAAATGATTGCCCACCAGATCACAGCTTAGATCAAACCAGAAGTTGGAGATACGGGTAAGCAATTCACCTTTCCCGGGGATGGGTTGTGGAAATACTACGTCGAATGCGGATAGCCGATCGGTAGTGACTATCAGCATGTGATCGTCGTCGATGCGGTAAATGTCGCGTACCTTGCCGCGCGCGATCAAATCAAGATTTTCAATATTGGTTTCAAATATGGCTGGTGATTCGACTGAGGAGTTCATTTAGTTGCTGCTGGAATGGATTGGAGGACGGGTAACAAAAACAGGGACGAAATAATAGCATATAGCCTCGACGGGATTAGTTTTTTCACAATGAATAGGGTTATAATCGTCCGCTTTTTCGGGATTACTTGGAGAGAGCCATGTCGGGACCCGTGGTAGCAGTGGTGATGGGTAGTGATAGTGATTGGCCGGTGATGCAGCATGCTATTGAATACCTCGAACGCTTCGGCGTAGAGTACCGGGCAAGAATAGTGTCTGCGCATCGAACACCTGATTTACTCGCGGAGTTTGCTAAAGCCGCGCGCGCGGAAAATATTTCCTGCATTATTGCGGGCGCTGGAGGCGCAGCCCACTTGCCCGGCATGCTCGCCGCCAATACCACAATCCCGGTTTTGGGAGTGCCGGTACCCACCGAGCATTTAGGCGGTAAGGATTCTCTGTTGTCTATCGTACAAATGCCAAAAGGTATACCCGTGGCGACTTTTGCAATCGGCAAAGCCGGAGCGATTAACGCCGCGTTGTTTGCCATATCAATGTTGACTATTAATGACCCGGTACTCGCGCAGCAACTGGATGAATTCCGCCAGAGCCAGCGTGATGCTGTTTTGGCGATGACACTACCTCCCCAAAACTGATGGTGATACTCCCTGGCAATACGCTGGGCATGTTGGGTGGTGGACAACTCGGTCGTATGTTTGTCGCTGCGGCGAGGACTATGGGTTACGAAGTCATAGTATTCGATCCGGACGCAAACAGTCCGGCCGGTAAAATGGCAAGCAAACACCTCGAAGCGCCTTATAGTGATCGAGACGCGCTTGACTATATGGTGCAGCATTGTGCCGCAATCAGCACCGAATTTGAGAATATTCCAGCAGATACGCTTGAATACCTGGCCCAATTTTTACCGGTCCATCCTTCTGCGAGTGCGCTGCGTATCGCCCAGAACCGGGTACTCGAAAAAAATTATTTTAGCTCGCAAGGATTAAATACGGCGCCCTACCTGGCAATCGATTCACAGGCCGATATCGCTGCTGCGAATGGCTTCGAATTCCCCGCGATACTGAAAACAGCAACCCTGGGATACGATGGCAAGGGCCAGGTTATCTGTGAATCGGTTGACGAACTTCTCGCTATCTATAAGAAAATTGATGGACGAGCCTGTATTTTGGAGAAAAAAATCGACCTCGCCAAAGAGGTATCGGTAGTTTTGTGTCGTAGTGAATCGGGCGATATCGATTGTTTTCCGATAGCGGAAAATGAACATGCCAGGGGAATTCTCGATATCTCAATGGCACCGGCAGATCTTTCGCAGGGTCTCGCGCATGAGGTCAGGCAGGCCGCCTGTCGTATTGCCGAAGGTCTGGACTATTGTGGTGTGCTCGCGGTTGAATTTTTCATCTCCAACGATAACCAGGTGCTGGTAAATGAAATGGCGCCACGTCCGCACAATTCCGGTCACTATACACTCGATGCCTGTGAAACCTCTCAGTTTGAACAGCAGGTGCGCATGATGTGTGGATTACCAGCTGGTTCAAGCAGGCAACATACCGCGGTAGCAATGTGGAATCTGCTAGGCGATATCTGGCCACAAGATGGCGTACCTCGTTGGGACGAGGTAATGCAGCAAGGCAGAGTAAAACTTCATCTTTATGGCAAGACCGAGGCGCGAGCTGGCCGCAAGATGGGACATATTAATTGTCTCGCCGGTGATACCGGCGAGGCGCGTCAACTACTGGCCAAAATAAAGCACAAGCTCAGCTCGGCGTAGAAATCCTAGTGCTGTTTTGTTCCACGAGCTACCGTGTAAGTTTTGCCCTGTTTAATTTTTTCGTAGTGCCCGAAAACCTCGTGAAAACCGCGTTTGAAAAACTGTCGTAGGCCGGTGATGGTAACGAGATAAAAAGAACCGCCGGGTTTCAGGTATTCGAGCGCATCGAACAGGTAAATGTATAACATTTCCTTGCCGACCTTGGCCGGAATGTTTGAATCAATCAAATCAAATTTTTGTTTCGGTATTTGATCGAAGCCATTACTCAATTTGCAACTGGCGTTATCGATTTTATTTAATAACCGATTTTTTTCCGCATATTCAACCGCGACAAAATCCTTGTCGACCAGCAAGCTGTGACCATCGGGCGCCGATTTGGCCATGCATAAGCCGAGCACCCCATAACCACAGCCGAGATCCAGGCAATCGTCATCGTGGCTGATTTCCAGGTAGTCGAGCAGCATCTGCGAACCATCGTCTATAGCGCGCGGAGAAAATAGTCCCCAGGTGGTGTAAAAAGTCAGCGCGTGGTTGCTGGCACGCGACTGAATCTTCAGGTCTTGCCGGATCTTTTTGTTATAGCCTTTTAAATCAATCATATAACCAGGTATTCAGCATCGATTAAGCTGCGGGGGGTATCCTTTACAAGAGTGAATGGCTTTGCCACAATGGCGCGGATTATTTTAAGTCATTATCTAATGGCATGTCATTTTATGCTACCGGGAGTTTAGTTTTATGAGATCTTTGAGTTTTATAGTGCCGGTAGCCTGTTCATTGGTGTTGATTTTGAGCGCTTCAGCCTACGCGGATGTAGCGGCTGGCCAGTCTGCCTATTCCGCCAAAGGCTGTATTGGATGTCATGGCGCCGGTGGCAAAAGTGTGGTCCCTACCTATCCTTCGCTGGCTGGTCAAAACGCAGATTTTGTGCGTAAAAACTTGACCGATTTTCGTAGCGGCGCACGTAAAAACCCAATCATGAATGCCATGGCCGCTGGTCTCAGCGATGCCGATATAGGAAATCTTGCCGACTATATCGATAGTTTGAAGTAGATTGAGGAATTCCTGGATTTAATAAACTATCCAGAACGCCAAACTAAAAAGCCGGTATTTACTGGTTTTTTTATGCATGGATAAAAATTTTCCCTGATGGAACCGGGGCTTCCGGGCTGAAATGGGTTCAAATTTCGTGTACATTGCTGGCGAACAGACTAATGGAGCCATCATGCCGGATTTTTTCATCGCCCCTTCGATTCTATCCGCCAATTTCGCAAAACTAGGCGAAGAGGTCGATAATGTCCTTGCCTCCGGGGCTGATATTGTTCACTTCGATGTGATGGATAATCACTATGTACCCAATCTGACCATTGGCCCGCTGGTTTGCCAGGCTTTGCGCAGTCATGGAGTTACTGCTCCGATCGATGTCCACCTGATGGTCAAGCCGGTAGACCGCATAATCCCTGATTTTGCCAGTGCCGGCGCCAGTTATATCACCTTCCATCCCGAGGCTTCGGACCATATTGACCGCAGTCTGAGTCTAATTCGAGAATCTGGTTGCCGCTCAGGCCTGGTGTTTAATCCTGCGACACCGCTATCCTACCTTGACTATGTGCTAGACAAGGTCGATATGATATTACTGATGTCTGTTAACCCCGGGTTTGGAGGGCAGAGTTTTATTCCAGCGACACTGGACAAGTTGCGCCAGGCTAGGCAGTTAATCGACCAGTCTGGCCTCGATATACGACTCGAAGTCGATGGTGGCGTCAAGGTGGATAATATTGCCGAGATAGCAGCCGCTGGTGCCGACACCTTTGTCGCCGGTTCGGGTATTTTCGGATTTGGCGATGCCAGTGATAGCAATCGATATAACAGCATTATAGCCAAAATAAGAAACGCGCTGGCACAGGTTTGAGTTCGATAAAAATCCCCGAAATGGTGCTAATCGATATCGATGGTACCCTGGTCGATAGTGTGCCCGATCTGGCTTACTGTATCGATGCAATGCTGGGGCAACTGGCTATCCCTGATCGAGGCGAAGTAGCCGTGCGGCGTTGGGTTGGTAACGGTATCGAACGCCTGGTCAAACGTGCACTGGTCAATGCCGATGAGGGCGAACCCGACGAGTCACTCTATAACCGGGCGCTGCCGATATTCAAATCACTCTACGCGCACAATACCTCGACCCGCAGTCGGTTGTACACGGGTGTATTGCATGGCCTGGAATATCTGCGCAGCCGCGGATATCGGATGGGTTGTGTTACCAACAAGGCAGCCGAGTTTACTCATCCCCTGCTGCGGGATCTTGGGCTGACCCAATACTTTGAAGAAACCGTTTGCGGTGATGATACGCCGAAACTAAAGCCCGACCCGCTACCGCTACTGTTTGCGGCACAAAACATGCAGGTCGATCCATTGCAGTCATTGATGATTGGCGATTCGAGTAATGACGTGCGGGCTGCCAGGGCGGCCGGATTCCAGATCATCTGCACCAGCTACGGTTACAACCATGGTGAAGATATTCATAGATATGGGCCGGATGCTGTGATAGATTCGATGACCGAACTCGAAATGCTTATCTAGGATTTACTAAGGCAGTGATTTCAAAACGTAAACAGGACAAGGTAATCAATATCTGCTGGCGATGGTGATCTCCCGCTGTTGTTGTTGCGTTGTACCCTGTTAACCCGTTTGGATCATTGCCATGAATGTTAAGCAATTTAATCAAATTAAGCATAAATATAACCGTATTCCACTGGTGCGCGAAGTGCTCGCCGATCTGGATACGCCGCTCAGTACCTATTTGAAACTAGCCAACGAACCCTATTCCTACCTGTTCGAATCGGTACAGGGCGGAGAAAAATGGGGGCGTTATTCCATTATCGGGCTGGCCTGTAGCACGCGACTGAAGGTTTATGGCAGCAAGGTAACGATCGAAGTGGACGGCGCCATAGTTCGTCAGGAAGACAGCAACGACCCGTTGCGATTCATCGAAGATTATCTGAATTCTTTCAAAGTTGCCGAGGCCGAATGCCTGCCAAAATTTCATGGAGGGCTGGTGGGTTACTTTGGTTACGATACGATTCGCTACGTCGAACCCAAACTGGCCGATTGTCCCAATCCCGATAAACATCATACCCCCGACATCCTGTTAATGTTGAGCGATGAACTGGTGGTTTTTGATAATTTATCTTCGCGCATGTTCCTCATTGTGCATGTTGATCCATCGCAGGGAGAAAGCTGGGCCGATGGTCAGGAACAATTGACGCGGATCGAGAACAAGCTACTCGAAACACGACTAAACCGGCGGCCTAAGCCAGTGCAGCAAAAGGTGCGCGAAGAAGATTTTATCTCCGAGTTTACGCGCGAGGGATTTGAATCCGCAGTTGATAAGGCCCGGCAATACATCATCGATGGCGATGCCATGCAAATCGTATTATCACAGCGCCTGTCGATCCCATTTAGAACTGAACCAATCGATTTATACCGCGCATTGCGCAGCCTCAATCCATCCCCTTATATGTATTACCTGAATCTGGGTGACCATTTTGTGGTTGGATCGTCACCTGAAATTCTGGTGCGCCTGGAAGATCAGGTAGTTACGGTTCGACCGATCGCGGGTACCCGGCCCCGGGATAAGGATACAGCGCGTGATCTGGCACTCGAAAAGGAATTACTTGGCGACCCGAAAGAGCTGGCAGAGCACTTGATGCTAATCGACCTGGGTCGAAATGATGCGGGTCGAGTCAGTCAAACCGGTAGTGTCGAGTTGACTGAAAAAATGATAGTTGAACGCTATTCGCATGTCATGCACATCGTTTCCAATGTCGAAGGCAGGCTAAAACCCGGTCTCTCGGCGATGGATGTATTGCGCGCGACGTTTCCGGCCGGAACGGTTTCTGGTGCGCCAAAAATCCGAGCGATGGAAATAATAGATGAACTCGAACCCGTCAAACGCGGCATTTATTCGGGTGCTGTGGGTTATATTTCCTGGAGTGGTAATATGGATACTGCGATTGCAATACGCACCGCAGTGATCAAGGATGGGCAACTCTATATTCAGGCCGGCGCTGGTATTGTTTATGATTCGGTTCCAGAAAACGAATGGGCAGAAACAATGAGTAAGGCGCGGGCGATTTTCCGGGCTGTGGCAATGGCCGAGTCGGGACTACCGGCTCGAGACCCCTGCGCGCCTGGCCAGGAGTCCCTGTCATGAAAGTGTTAATGATAGATAACTACGACTCGTTCACCTATAACCTGGTGCAGTATCTTGGCGAACTGGGAGCGGAGGTCGAGGTCGTTCGTAACGACCAGCTAAGTCTCGAGGCAGTGATTGCCAATGACGCTAGCCATATAATGGTTTCACCCGGTCCCTGTACGCCAAACGAGGCGGGTGTCTCAATGGCTGCGATTGGAGCATTGGCCGGTGTAAAACCAATACTGGGGGTTTGCCTGGGGCATCAGAGTATTGGCCAGGTTTTTGGCGGAAACATTATTCACGCGAAAAAAATAATGCACGGCAAGACTTCGATGGTCAAGCATACCGGTGTCGGTGTATTTTCCGGATTAACCAGCCCTTTTGAAGCAACCCGGTACCATTCACTGGTAATCGACCTACAATCGATGCCTGAGTGCCTCGAGTTAACCGCCTGGACCGAAAATGAGGATGGTAGTGTCGATGAAATTATGGGCGTGCGACACCGGGAACTGGCCGTTGAGGGTGTGCAGTTTCACCCCGAATCCATATTGACCGAATTCGGACACGATCTGTTAGGTAATTTTCTAAAAATGTAATCTAGGCTATTTTCGCTTGCGAAATAAATTAATCGGGGAAATATCATGGATATTCAAACAGCGATAAAAACCGTCATTGCCGGCCAGGATCTGTCCAGGCAGGAAATGACTGAAGTGATGCAGCAAATCATGACAGGCGAGT
>JAPUFZ010000100.1 GCA_027293245.1 Gammaproteobacteria bacterium | reverse complement strand
CCCTGGAAAATGGTTTCGACTGGATATGGCTGATACTGCTATTTGCGTCTGCGGGTGTCTTCCATCATGCCGGTATCAAAATACCTTATTTTGCTTTCTTCGCGCACGACTCAGGAATTCGCACCAGCGATCCACCCACTAACATGTTAATAGCAATGTTGATTGCGGCACTCCTGTGTATTGGTATTGGCGTCTATCCCTCGGCACTGTACTCCCTGTTGCCCTATGATACTGGTTATAACCCCTACAATGCCACGCATGTGTTAGCGCAGACGCAATTGCTCTTCTTCTCCGCGCTAGCTTTCGTTTGGCTTAACCTCAGAGGGTTGTATCCGCCTGAACTGGCATCGACGAACCTGGATGTGGACTGGCTTTATCGTCGATTTTTTCCGACTGCGGCGCGTGGTTTATTCTCCGCTATCTGGACGCTGGATAGCACTATACGCCAAACTATCCGGCTAAGACTGGATTTGTTTTTTGGCCATCTTGCTCGAAGATACGAGGGACCCAGCAACTTGCTCTCACGCACTCGTCCGCTTGGCAGTATGGTTATGTGGGTTGCGGCGCTACTCGCCACCTATTTATTTCTAAGCTTTGTTCGCTAAGCGATTGTATCTGAGGAATGTATTACGATTATCAGTTAATTATTTATTAAGATACACGCTAATTTTATTTGCTTTCATTAATTTTTATTTAATTATCTAATAGGTGTTAGTTTATTTGATAATCCGCTGTGCCCGGGTAATAGTTAAATACAGGTCTTTTTAGTTGCAGGAATCGACAGATATTCTCGAAGTGGGCGTATGGCGTGGTGATGTCACCGGTGGTCAGCTGGTAAGCTACCAGGTGCCCCGGCAGTCTAGCCAGACGATACTCGATGTGGTGACCTGGATTCAGCGCGAGCTAGATCCGGGCTTGTCTTACCGGTTTTCCTGTCGTGTGGGCATGTGCGGATCCTGCGCGATGATGGTGAATGGGATTCCACGCTGGACCTGCCGTACTCATGTTCAAAAAGTTGTGCAGGATAATCGTCTGACCATCGAGCCGATGCGCAATATGCCGGTGATCAAAGATCTGGTCAGCAACATGGACGAATTTTTTGCCAAATGGAAGCTCGCCGAAGGACAGTTCCATGGCCGTAAAACACGTTATGATCCGATCGAGCCCCTGCTACCCGACTCACCCAGGCGACTGGCGGCGAGCGCGGCGATAGAGTGTATCAATTGTGGAATCTGCTATGCCTCCTGTGATGTGGTGAGCTGGAACCCGGCTTACCTGGGGCCGGCCGCGCTCAATCGGGCCTGGAGCCTGGTCAACGACGAACGTGATATTGGACAACAATCGCGACTCAATGCGATCGCTGCCGATGCCGGTTGTCACAACTGTCATTCACACGCGAATTGCGCCACCTATTGTCCCAACGAACTCAACCCAACCGCATCCATTGCCGGTCTGAAACGACTCGCAGCTCGTGCTGCGTTTGCTGGAAAAATATAATCATGTCTGGTTTTCGACTTTACCTGTTACAGCGCATCACAGCGATGATCATGGCGCCGTTGGTTATTTTGCACCTGGGCGTCATGATTTTTGCCATTCAGGGTGGGCTGGATAGTGCTGAAATACTGTCACGTACCCAGGGCAGTTTTTTCTGGGGTACTAGTTATGGCCTGTTTGTATTAGCTGTTTCAATCCACGCCGCAATTGGGATCCGGGTAGTATTGTTTGAATGGGCGTCATTCAGGGGAGTTCTGCTCAATATTATTAGTTGGCTGGTGTTCGTGGTTTTAATAACAATGGGGGCGCGAGCGGTTTACGCGGTAGTCGCCTGATGATCATTAAGCCACACCGGGGTCAACCGCTTTGGATTGCATTTTTACTGCATCGTATTTCCGGGCTGGGCCTGGCGATTTTCCTGCCGTTTCATTTTTACCTGCTCGGCCTGGCGCTGGAGCAAACTGAAACCATGGATGGCTTACTACGCTGGAGTGATTATCCACTGGTCAAGTTCGCCGAATTCGGCCTCGTGTTTTTACTCGCCGTGCATTTGTTTGGCGGTTTGCGGCTGTTGGCACTGGAATTCCTGCCCTGGAGTAATCGACAAAAAACACTGGCTGCTTCTGCGGTAGCGATATCGTTTCTGTTAGCGCTTGGCTTTCTGATGCGGGCCGTGTGAATGCAATACGCGACGCACGATACCGATATCTTAATCCTCGGCAGTGGCGGCGCCGGGTTGTTTGCCGCCTTGCACGCCAGCAAGGCATCAACAGAATTAAACATTACCATGGCGGCCAAAGGCCTGGTGGGTAAATGCGGCTGTACGCGCATGGTGCAGGGCGGGTACAACGTCGCGTTGAGCCCCGGGGATTCGGTCGAAAGGCATTTTATGGATACCATTAACGGCGGTAAATGGCTGCCTGACCAGGACATGGCAATGAAGCTATGCGAGACCGCCGTGATACGCGTTCAGGAACTGGAAAACGAGCTGGGCTGCTTCTTCGATCGTAATAGCGATGGATCCTTACATCATAAGGCGTTTGCCGGACAAACCTTCGACCGCACGGTGCATAAAGGTGACCTTACCGGCATTGAAATTATCAGCCGCCTGATGGAACAGGTGCGCGCGATGCCGGTGAAACTGCTGGAAGAGCACCGTGCGCTGGCAATGATACCCAATCGTAACGGCGATGCTCTCGCCGGGGTGTTAATGGTCGATATGCGTAATGGCGAGTTTTCGCTGGTGCGGGCCAGGGCGGTATTACTGGCGACCGGTGGCGGACCGACCATGTACCGATATCATACACCCTCGGGTGACAAGTCGATGGATGGTTTGTCGATGGCTCTACGCCTCGGACTACCGTTACGCGATATGGAAATGGTGCAGTTTCATCCGACCGGCCTGCTCGCCGGGCCTGACACGCGCATGACCGGAACCGTGCTGGAAGAGGGCCTACGCGGTGCCGGTGGTTACCTGTTAAACGGTAACGGCGAGCGTTTCATGAGTCAATATGACGAGGCCGGTGAGCGCGCCACTCGCGATATTGTCAGCCGGGCGATTTACGCTGAAATGCGCAGTGGCAATATCACGCCCAATGGCGGCGTTTACATCTCGATGGGTCATCTCGGGCCGCAAAATGTGGCGCAACAATTTCCGGGCATGGTTAAACGCTGCGCCGACTGCGGCTTTGATCTGGCCGGTGGCCGGGTTGAAGTCGTGCCGACCGCGCATTATTTTATGGGCGGTGTTGTGGTCGATGTCGATACACGGACCGCCTTAGCCGGTCTTTACGTGGCGGGTGAAGATGCCGGCGGTGCGCACGGTGCTAATCGACTCGGCGGTAACGGGGTTGCCAATTCCACCGTGTATGGCGGCATAGCCGGAGAGGTGATGGCAAAAGATGTCAGCAATATCAGCTCCTGGCAGGAAGCGGATACGACAATTGTCGATGAAGAAATTGAACGTGCCGTTTTGCCATTCAACAACAAGGCCGGCAACATCAATTCAATTCGAAATCGTTTGCTGGACGTGATGTGGGATCATGTCGGTGTACTGCGGAGCGAACAGGAATTGCACAGTGGCCTGGAACATCTGCAAAGTTTGAAGCAGGAATTGCTCGAATCCGGACTGGCCGATACCAATCGTGTATTTAACCTGAGCTGGCACGACTGGCTGAACTTGCAAAACCTGCTTGAAATTTCCGAGGTTATTGCGCGCGCGGCACTGGCTCGAGAAAATTCCCGTGGCGCCCATTATCGATTGGATTATACTGATGCCGGTAGTTTGCAGGAATCGTATTACACCGTTGCAACACAGCATGCGAATGAAATCAGCGTCAATCGGGAACCGGTCATATTTTCAATTGTCATACCAGGTGAATCTTTACTCGGGAAAGACTCGATATCGGGTTTCAC
>JAPUFZ010000010.1 GCA_027293245.1 Gammaproteobacteria bacterium | reverse complement strand
GCAAAGGGTTAGAGAGTTTTCTGCCGATGCAGTTAAACCAGTCCGAGTCGCAGGTGATTACCCTGGCACCCTGTTGATGGAATCGGTCGATTATTGCAAGCCCGATACCGCGGCTGTCACCGGTTACCATCGCAACCTTGTTTTTTAGCATTTCTTTGTCTGCCATCTAGTTACCAGGGAATTTGCAGTATTGTTCAAATGCACCCAGTATGAGTCCATGAAAATGATGTACTGCGTGCTCTCTCATTCCAGAATTACGCTTGTTGATCACATACCGACCCTGTTTAAATGCAGGCGTTCGCATGCCGCGTTGAACGCTTTCAACCAGTCCAATGTCCTCAACCTGTAATACCTCGTCGATATACTTGATTGCCTCGACTTCGGCCTGGTTTGGCGTGTCGGTCTCGAGGAAAAAATCGAATTCCTCCCAGGTTTCCTCAGGACCCGCGGGCATTATTTTCCAGACCATGAAGTTACCGCGTCCGGGGTAGCGCATCAAGGTGATATTGGGCCATAAAAACCAGACTGCATGATCAGTTACCGAGGCGTTATCAACACCGTAGGCGCTGTTTGTGGCGAGCCCTGCTTTTGCCATGTGACTCGAGTAAATATTATGTGTGGTTATCTGGTAGCTATCCATATCGACCAGGCTGACGAAGTCCTGGTGTGCGATCGGGCAATGGTAACATTCGAGAAAATTGTCGATCACTGTTTTCCAGTTGGCCTGAATTTTATAGGTCAGGCGATGCGCAAAGGTCAGGTTTGCCAGGTCCGGGGCATAGCTTTCGATCTCATTGCTCAGGTTGCCGGATTGCTTCGATAGCGATTCGGCAGCGGGATCGAGATTAACGAAAACCAGCGAACAAAATTCCTCGACCTGGACCGGGGTCAGGCAGATTCTCTCTTTGTCGAAATTTTCAACGTCTTCGGTCAGTCGAGCTACCTTCAAATTTCCTTCGAGCGTATAACTCCAGGCGTGGTATGGGCAAACGATCAGGCGTTTCCTTCCCTCGCCATTGAGCAGTTCATGACCACGATGCTTGCAGACATTGTAGAAAGCACGCAGCCCATTGCCGGAATCGCGTAGCACGATTATGCTGTAGCCGCCCACGTCGATGGTAATGTATTGCCCCGGCTCCCGCAGCTTTTCGATATGACAGGCAAATTGCCAGCTTTTGTGGAAAATTGCGGCCTTTTCAATATCGACAAAACGCGGATCGATATAGGTTTTTGAATTCAGCGACCAGGATCGAGAAGCGATCGGATCGTAGCCCTGTTTTAATTCACTTAGTTCCATGATGCTCAGATCAGTCATTATCTTTATTTTTGAAAATCCTGGTTAAAACTGTTTGTTCACTCCGATAGAGTCGATAAATTCGCTAAACAGCTTAGGTGTCTCATTATTGCCTGGCAGAGACAGAATCAGGTCGCATCGTGCGGCTGCTTCGGATTCGATCAAGCCGCCAAACTGCATTAAATTCATTGCCTTAACACGCATTTCAGATTCGTCCAGCGCGAGTTCGGGGTCGCCCTTGCAGTCTTTACGTTCGACCGCGAGAGTTTTACCGCTGCTGGTCGTTAGCCGCACGCCACTACCCCAGGACAGCGGATATCGTGAATCGAATGGATCGACCACCTGCAAGCGCGTGGCATGGCGTAAATCCGCGGTTTGTGTACGGGCCTGTTCGGTAAAAGAATCGAGCTTAACCTGGCCATCCTGTAGCGCGATGGCAACGCAATGATATAACGAAAACTTCGCCTGATACTCGTTTTCAGGATCGGGCCGGTCACAGACATCGAGTGCTGCCTGATAGGTATCAACCTCGACGCTCTGAATTTCTGATCCATTGAGCTGCCTGGATAATTCCAGCGCACAATCAATTGCCGGGTGCGTGTGCCGGCAGCAGGGCCAGGGCTTAATCGAGGTGAGGGGTAATTGCCAGGCATCATCGGGTGCGGCCAGGATTGCCTCTGGGATTGGGTCTATACACATACCGGCAAACATGCCTTTCTCACCTTCGAGTATTTCGGGTGGTCCAGTGAATCCCCAGGCGGCCAGTTCGGCGGCGAGCAGGCCTGATTCACAGGCGCGACCCGCATGCAAGTGTTTACTCATCGCGCCTGTCTCGATGAACTGCCAGAAACCGGATGATTGTGTGCCGGCATTACCGAGTGCATTAACAGTTGCTTCCAGATCGAGATCGAGCAGTGTTGCCGCAGCCATCGCCGAACCGTAAGGCCCGCAGGTGGCGGTGTTATGCCAGACTTTGTAATGGGTCGGGCCGACGGCTGCACCAATGCGGCACATGGCTTCGAATCCGTGCACAATGGCGCGCAGTATTTTCTCCGCGCTGGCGCCGGTTTGTTCGCCGAGGCAAAGCGCAGCGGGAACCACCACGCATCCGGGGTGGGTCACCGAAGCCCGGTGTAAATCATCGGTTTCGGTAATATGAGTTAGTGCCCCCATCAAAAAACCCTGACTCCTGCTGTCCAGATCACCGTGTTTAGCCCAGGCGATTATCTTTTCCCCAGTTGGTGTGTTGCTGCCTGCGTAGGCGCATGCAACCGCGTCGAGGGTAAACATGGCAGCCGATGCCAGATCATAGTCACTAATCGGTTTGTTGCGAATTAGCTGGATTAGACTGGATGTGAGGCTCACTTTTTGCTCCGGAAAATAATTTAATCGATGCTGGTTTCAGATGGGGTCGAGTTTCGCATCTAACGGGCAAATAGGGCAAGCCTTGATGAGATTCAAATCCGGCTGGTAAACACCCGTAAACCCACGTATTTTATTGATAAAGATCAAATGGACTGTTTTTGACGGTGTTAATATCAGGAGTCAAACTCCATAGTCAAACCGAGGTGGGTAAATCCATGCATAAAACAAAGCAGGTAATCGGTGGGCCCTTGACCATCAATGGCCGGCAATTGTCGCTGTCACGCGCCATTCGGGCGGGTGATTTTGTTTTTCTCACCGGGCAGATACCCATGCGGGACGGCTCGCCGATGACCGACGGTAGCATCGAAGACCAGACCCGTGCCTGTATCGAAGGCATACGCGATATACTGCAGGAGGCTGGTTGTGAGCTTAACGATGTCGTCAAGACCATGGTATGGCTGAAAAACCGTGAAGACTTTTCTGGATTTAACGCGGTGTATGCTGAATATTTTACCGAGCAGCAGCCGGCACGATCGGCGATAGTGTGTGACTTTCTGGTCGATATTCGGGTCGAAATTGAGTGTGTTGCCTACAAGCCAGTCGACGAAGTTCATACTGACTAGCCCGCCTGTCGAATTAAATTTTTGCCTGGCGCTGCGGTGAATTTCGTCCGGGTAGTGATCGTGCGACCATAAGCCCGCTAACAGTGATCAGGAGTATGCCGACCCAGGACATCCAGACCGGCAGTGTGCCAAACATGAAATAACCAATTGCGACAGCCGAGATAATTTCAAAGTAAGTGAATGGCGCCAGAGTTGACGCGGTTGCTTTAGTGAATGAGTAAACGATAAGCGTCTGGCTGGAAGCGCCACAAATGATCATCAGGCCAATCAGCCATAGCAGATCGGCACTCACCGGTTGCCAGTAAAAGGGCAGGAAAAAAAACAGCACACAAGTTGCGATCACCGCGCCCCAAAATGAGGTAATTAGAGGGTGTGACAAGTTGCCCAGCTTGCTGTTGAGTGCCATTTGAATGCTAACGATCAGTGCCGACAGGAACACATACAACGTGCCCATATTGATGGTTCTGAATTCAGGCCGCATGACCAGTAGCACACCCAGGAAGCCACCGACCACGCCAAACCATACGATCCGTTGAACCCTTTCACCGAGAAACATCACAGCCAGCAAAATCAGTAAAAATGGGTAGGCATATAAAATGGCAATGGAGTCGGCAAAATCGACGGTTTGCACACCAGCAACAAATGCAATGGTCCCCGTAGCCATGCTAAGACCGCGGAAAAATTGAATACCCGGACGTGCGGGCCTGAGTGCCGATCGACCGAAGCGATGCAGCACAATGGGCAACATAATCAGGGCGAAGCCAAAAAATCGAAACCAGGTGATTTGGAAAACACTCAAATCTTGCGTCAATAGTTTCATGAAAGCACCATTGAGTGCGGCGATGATCAGGCCAATTACGATGAAGCTGATGCCTTGTCGGGTGTGTGTTGAATTAATCAGAGCTTCTCTGTCAGAAGGTTTTTGAGTGCGCGAATATGCTCGGGACCGGTTCCACAGCATCCACCAATAATTTGCACTCCATGATTTTTAATCCAGTCTTCGACTTGTTTGGCATAGTCCCGCGGGGTGCAAATTTCTTCGAAACTCCAGTCCGGCACCAGGAATTGGCCGGTTTCGGCATAGGCAAGTTTTGGTCCAGACCAGAGTTTCCCAAGAATGCCCAGGGCTGGGCCGATATCACCCACCTGTGTGTGCATAATGCCTGCGGCCTGACCACCGAGCGGACTCAGCTTTTCAACCAGTGAAGCAAAGTCATGGGTATCCGTTGGACTATCGGTGCTTTTCCAGCGTAAGCTTCTAACATCAATGCCGTCTTCCGCCATCATCGTACTGTAACCAACCCAGACCGGTAGGCCGGTGGAGACTGCTGCCTTGATGACCATGGTGGCATTGTCGATATCCCGCATCATTTCGGCAATGATCAAGTCCACGCCTGCATTGGCCAGTACTTCAGCCAATTCCTGGTAGCTTGCTTCAGCGTGCTTACTGACGGCGACCTCCTGGCTACTGGTCAGTGGCGGCATGCTGGACATGGATCCGGCAATCCAGACGTCACCATCTGCCGCATTGTCACGCGCCTCCCTGGCAAGTTGTACGGATTTAAGGTTAATCATTTTGGCTTCATGTCCCAAATTAATGCTTTCCAGAACATGTCTTGCGGTGGAATAGGTGTTTGCTGTGATCACCTGCGATCCCGCACGGATATAGTCCTCGTGAACCTGGCGGACTTCGTCAGGGTGGGTTTTGGTGGTTAGCCCACTCCAGACATTTGGATCCAGCGGTACCCCTCGTTTCTGAATTTCGGTACTGATTCCACCATCCATGAGGATGATTTCATTGTTGTCCAGTCGTTCCTGTAAACTAACCATATCGATGCCTTAATCGTTGCACACTGGAAGTTTAAATTAATTGGGGACGTAGCACAGTTTTTAATCAGGAAAGTTTAATAAAAACCGTGGTACGTCATCTATTAACCTTCCCAATTAAACATGGTAGCCTGATAGTTAAAGTAGCATAACATCGAAAAGAGCAGGTACCCAATATGAAATTTCAGTTAGCAATCAATATGGAACGCATGGATGAAAGCATGGACATGAAAGACGTCGTGCGCCATACACTTGAGATGGTACAGATGGCTGAACAGGGAGGTTTTAATACCGTCTGGGCTGCCGAACATCATGCCCTGGAGATGACGATTGCACCTAACCCGTTTCAGATCTTGACCTGGTGGGCCGGTCATACCGACAAGATCCGCCTCGGCAGCGCCGTCGCCGTGGCACCCTACTGGAATCCGATTAACCTGGCGGGTGAGGCGGCATTGATTGACTTAATTAGTGGTGGGCGGCTCGAATTCGGTATCGGTTCGGGTGCCTATCAGCGTGAATTTGACCGCATGCACCCAGGGCTCAAACAATCCGATGCCTGGCGATACATGAACGAGATGCTGCCGGTGCTGAAAGCGCTCTGGGCTGGTGACTATGAGCATAATGGCGAATTCTGGTCCTTCCCAACCGCGGCCTCGGTGCCAAAACCCGTGCAGAAACCACATCCGCCAATCTGGGTGGCGGCAAGATCGCCGATTACCTTTGATTATGCGATAAAGAATGAATGCAACATCATGTCCTGGCCGTTGACTCGACCCTTTGCCGAAGCCGAGCTCTACAAGTCACTGCTCGACGATGCGATGGCCGCAGTTCCCGGTTGTGTGCGCCCGACCTTTGCGATGATGCGCCATACGGCGCTATATGATAGTGAGACAGGGCGCGACACCGCCATCAGGGCAATCCAGACGGCACTGGGCCAGTTCGAAAACCTGTTCCGTAATCTCGGTGACGTCAACAATGGCTTTCCAAGAAAGATACCGCTCGGGGATCTTACAGACCGCGAACAATATAACTCAGAAATGCTGGAAGCGAATTTAATGTTTGGTTCGCCCGAAGTGGTAATCGCCAAACTACAACGCTACCAGGCACTGGGCGTTGATGAATTCATATACTATGCGAGCATGGGGCTGGGGCAGAAAGAGCAAAAGCATTCGCTTGAGCTTTTCTGTTCAGAGGTTATGCCGGCGTTTG
Organism: Gammaproteobacteria bacterium; assembly: GCA_027293245.1. GTDB lineage: Bacteria > Pseudomonadota > Gammaproteobacteria. Next base: position 6,400 of record JAPUFZ010000010.1, on the reverse strand, counting down.
CTTGAATGGGCGATCACATTTGCACCTTCTGTTCTGCCTTTGCATACACGGCGGTACGATATTTCGCCAGGGCAGGGCGGAGGGCGGAGTAATTTTATGTACATACAAATAGCCGCGGACGGCAGTCTCACGCTGGAGGACGCCGACAACATGAAGGCCTTTTCTATTAAGGAAGCAGTCACGGGGCAGTCCGTCTTAGCGCTAGTGAACATTGCATTGCCGGCCGAAGACAATCATTACTGGATCGATGCCAATGCAGTGATTCAACTGTCATCGCAAGGTGGTGATCCGCAATGGATCAAGGGTTTCTGGGGTATGCTCAAAATGGTCGAACCCTATGGCTACTCGGATATGGAGAAAGGGCGCGTCAAGGCGCACGTCGAAAGCAGTTAATTGCCCGGAATTTTAATTTGAGAGTGACGAAAAATGGAAGTCTTCAACCTGCAGCGCCGGCATTACCATTGAGATAAATTCACCAGTGGCCATTGGCTTACCGCTGGCGGTCACATTTTTGAGAACCCGCAAGACTGATTCATTCCAACGCATATCCACTACCGGATGGGTAAGTTCGCCATTTTCGATGCGATAGCTGCCGTCGCGAGTCATGCCGGTGAAACCGAGGGTTTTGGCATCTGTGGAACGGATATACCAAAACCGTGTGACGAGGATACCGTCGTCGGTGCTTTGAATTAATTCATCCAACGATGTCCCATCCCCGGACAGTATAATATTGTGCGGTGAGGGCTTTACTTCCAGGTTGTTTTTACTGGCCCAGTAACGACTGGTTTGCAGTTGCTGTAGCTGGCCCTGGTCAAGCCAGAGGCTTTTACTCAGGGCCTGGCCATCGGCTGAAAATGAAATAGTGGGGAACAGCTCGCTAGCGGGATCTGAATAAAACGAGAGTTTGCCGAGAGTTTCGTCATAATTTGAAAAGGCAGAACGGCCTTCGTCTTTAGAGCGCTGATCAAAACCATACCAGAAGGCCATGGACATCAAATCTCCCACTGCCTGCGGCTCCAAAATTACCGTGGTGGGTCGGGGTTCAAACACTTCAGGGTCCTGGGCCTTCACGCATTTGTCGATCGCACGTTGGGTGGCCAGAATCACATCGTCCTGATTTATAGACACACCCTGATCTTCCGCCCAGCCACTGCCATTGTTGCCGGTGGCAGTCACGTGGTAATCGCTACGATGATAACGCTCGTAGGCAAAGCCCCCGGCGCTGTCACCGTAGGCGCAAAACCTTTTACCCAGCGACAGCAGACCTGCCAGATCAATCCCTGCGGCCGCACCTTGTCGACAGGCTGCCGCGGTCCACTCGCCCATTGCTTCAATTTCCATCGCCTCTGATTGAGGATTAAAAGCATGCTCTTTTGTTTCGAGCACCTGGCCCAGGGCTGGCATCACTTCCTCGTCATCGGGCATATGCTGACAGGTGGTAAATACCTGTTCGATGGCGTGCTTTATACCATCGTCATCATTGAGGGTGTTAATAGTGACCGATGACTTTTTCTGCCCCAGACGAGCGGTCAATGACAGGGTCATTTGTTGTTTCAGTACATTTTGCGACACGGAGCAATCGTTGAAACGTGTCCCCAATCGGTGCACGCCATTAACCACAACCTGAAGTTCCCCCTGATGGGGCATTGCTAAAATTCTGCCGATGAAATCCTGTGCCTGCGCGCGGTTCATGAATCACGCCCCCGGCAAATCCGAATTTTTCTGAAACGGGTGGGTGCCGCACCATGCGTCATCTGTGCGATCTGCATGGGGTCGCCCTTGCCGCAATTTATCACACCGTGGGGCCTCCAGTAATTTTCGTCACAAGTGGCATCGCAGGCATTCCAGAAAGTCGGGGTACGGCTCTGATACAGAGCGGCCTTGAGCATGCCGGCTTTTTTACCGTTTATGATTTCCCATACGGCGTTGCCGCCAAATTGAAAATTGAGTCGGCGCTGGTCGATTGAAAAACTGTCCATGCCTTCAAAATAGAGTCCGTGTTTAACATCGCCAATCAATTCATCAGGACTCAGGGGTTCTTTACCCGGCATCAAAAAAAGATTCGGGATGCGCACGATGGGAATGCTCGACCAGTGGTCGGCACGGCAACAACCACGGCTATGCTCTTCACCGATATAGTGGGCGAATTCACGGCCTGTGCTATAGGTTTGAAATATTCCGTCTTTGACAATTTCCCAGCGCTGAGCGGGTACGCCATCATCGTCAAAACCCTGGGTGGCGAGGCCATTTTCCAGCGTGTTGTCGGCCATTAGAGTCACCTTGTCACTAGCGTATTGAAACTCACCTTTTTTATCGCGAGTCACAAACGACGAACCCGCCATCGACACTTCATAGCCCATCACCCGGTCGAGTTCAGTGGCATGACCCACCGATTCATGAATGGTGAGTGAAAGATTTTCCGAATCGGTAACGATATCGAAGTCACCTTCGGGTGAGAGTCTGGCCGAGAGCTTTTCTTCGGCCTGGGCGCCTACGCGTTCGGCCTGGATCAGGAACTCTTCTTTTTTATATGCCTCGAAACCCTGGCTGGTCGACGGCGCTTTCCAGTTGCGTTCCTGGAAATCGTCGTTACCCACGGCAATGGCCCAGATCACCGATTCGGAACTAGTAACATCGCTGGTGAGTTCAGAACCCTCTGTATTCACGTACCAGCGCTGCACCCTTTTGAAAAGAAGATAGCCCTGGGCGCGAATCACCGAATTATTTTTGAGCATCACCTGGTTGGCAGAAATCAACAGATCGGCCTTGTCTTCCAGTGAAACGTCAAAAGGGTCCTGAATACATTTTGACTTGAAGGCCAGCTTGAGCGCTTGTTGCGGGGCCCAGTTTACCCCGCCCTCACGCGGGGCCATAGCCGATGCCCTGGCGATGCGTATGGCCAAAGCCACTACATTGTCTACTTCCTCGGAGGTATAGCCAGGCGACGAGGCGAAACCCCAGGCACCGTTATACAGCACGCGTACACCAAAACCGCGGTCGTCACTTTCGCTGCAATTAGACAGGGCGAGATCGCGAGACGAAACCTGCTGCCGGTGAAGGTCCAGGTAACGGGCGTCGGCAAACCGGCAGCCTGCCTTCTTTGCAGTGTCACAAGCTTGTTTGAGTAGATCGAACATGGATTTACTTTATCACAGCACTGGCAGGCAGGTGTTTATAGATTCTCCTTCTCCCCCTGGGAGAAGGAGTAGTATCTTTATCTCCGGTACTGGGATATTTGCACTTCGGCGCCGTAGTCGGCGAAGTCACCGTCGGTACGCAGACCACGATAGCTGGACCACTCGATCGTATGGTAATGGCTCGGCTGTTGTTCGCTGACCACCGTTGGCAGCGGCCTTACGCGACTGCTTGCCGATGGATTAAAGAAAAACGGCAGGCTATAGCGGGTGATAGCATCCATTGCGAGTACCCGATGGATAGCCGCGTGGTAGGTGTCATTAGACCAGACCTGCATCATATCGCCGATGTTGATCACCATCGCTCCTGGGACTGGCGGTATATTGTGCCAGTAACCTTCCCGGTAAACCTGCAATCCGCTGACTTCATCCTGGAGTAATACGGTAAGCGCGCCGGCATCTGTATGGTGGTGTATACCCAGGTCGGCGGTTGGCTGGTGTTCAGTGCCCGAATCTGTCATCGGGTCTTCGACGGGGTAATAGTTCAGACGCATGAATCCGGTATGATTGCTGGCAAAATCACCGTGCATGTGTTTTGCCGGTAAACCCAGGCCGATACAGAAAGCTTCGAGCAGTGTTAAAGCCAGGCCCGTGCAGGCATCGTAATACTCCAGCATGGTTGCCTTAAATTTATCCTGATCGGTAGGCCAGCGGTTGGATTTGCCGTAAATCGGATCAATGCCTTCGTGAGTGAAGTCAAAAACTTCCTTTTTATCGCGTTGATTTTTGGTTAATTCATTGTTGTAGAAGCCCCAGGGGTTATCTTTGGTCCTTACTACCGACAACTTTTCTTCAAGCGGCAGTGCGAATATTCGGCGTGTTTGTTGCAGCACAGTTACGAACAGCTCCGCCGGAATGGCATGATTGATCACCTGAAAAAATCCCCAGTTTTTACAAGCCGCCGCAATTTGCTCAACAGGTATTCTGGCCGCAACACTGGAAGAATCACTGACCAGTTCGCCGATATCGATAACCGGCACCTGCCCGATTATCGAATCCTGTTTGGCGACTGGGTGTTTGTCGATATCCTGTTGATCAGTATGCATATCAGATTTGATGCCATTTATCGTAAATTTAACCAATATTCATTGATAGAGTCAAAAGCCTGAGAAAACCGTGTCTAGTGTAGACAGCAATTGCTCCGCATTTTCCCGCTTAAATATCAGCGGCGGGCGTATTTTTAACACATTACCATAACGTCCGGTAGATCCAAGCAGGACACCCTGGTCACGCATTTTAATCGAAACCTGAAGTGCCAGCGATTTATCGGGTTCTTTTGATACCGGGTCTTTAACAATATCCAGTCCCCAGAACAACCCCTTACCCTGCAGATGGCCGACAAATTCGTAGCGTGATTCGATATCGCGCAATCCTACGGCCAGGAACTTGCCGACTTGATGCACGTGATCGAGTAATTTCTCATCGCGGATGACATCCATTACCGCCAGGGCGGCACTGGCGGCAACAGGATTGCCGCCAAAGGTGTTGAAGTAGCTGTAACGTTTGGCGAAGTGATCGGCTATTTCAGAGCGGGTGACGACGGCCGCAACTGGATGCCCGGCGCCCATGGGCTTGCCCATGGTGACTATATCGGGGCTCGCATCGCAATCCATAAATCCCCAGAAATTATCACCCATACGGCAAAAACCGGACTGCACTTCATCGTAAATCATCAAACCACCAGCGGCATGAATTTTGGCATCGACTTTTTTCGCGTAACCCGGCGGCGGAATCAAAATACCGTTGGAATCAAAAGAACTATCGATCATACAGGCTGCTACGCCCTGGCCGTTTTGTTGAAGCCTGGCGATTTCGACATCTAACAGGTCGGCATATTGCGACGCGGTATCTTCACCGCTAAAGGGTCCGCGGTAGGTGTTAGGGGGCTCGAAAACACCGATATAATTTGGCACAGCCTGATCCGCATGATCGGCCCTCGAGAGCTGTGACACCAGGTCAGAATTACCGTGATAGGAAGCTTCGGTAACCATCAGGCCGTTGTTAGCGGTAAAATCTCTGGCCATCTGCGCGGCAAGATCATTTGCCTCGGTGCCAGTACAGACAATGATGACCCTGTCCAGTCCGGCGGGCATGGTTGCTACAATACGCTCGCTTAACTCGACTACGGTTTCGTGTAAATAACGCGTATTCGTGTTCAGGATCTTAATTTGACGGATCAGGGCATTCACTACATAGGGATGACAATGACCTACCGAGGGTACATTGTTATAACAATCCAGGTATTTACGCCCAGCAGCATCCCATAGCCACACACCCTTTCCGCGCACAATATGCATGGGCGCGCCGTAAAAATGACTATAACTGGAACTCAATACGTTTTTGCGGCGCTGCAACAGTTCGTCGTACTGATTGTCGTTATAGCTGGGCGGGTAGCCGCAGGCCGATCGGAAGCGGTTAAGCACCAGGTCACGATCAGCAGCCAGTAGCGTCGCGGTAGCCTGCAGATGGGAAATTCGAAACTCATTGGCAAATTTTATAAATGCCTTGTCCTGTCTATGTTCGACCCTGAAATCGAATAACAAAACAGTTAGCACCAGCCGCGCCAGGGTCATGTCTAACAAGACTTCAAGTTCATCTTCCTGCAATGACCGCACGCTGTTATATCCCTGCAACATGGCAACGGCGATATCGATCCAGTCATCTGGCTGTAGCTGGATATCTTCACTTAAGAAGCTGGAGAAGCTAACCGCGAGGTCCATGATAGCCGGAGCGTAAATTAGATCGCCAAAATCAATCAGGCCGACCAGTTCTTCGCTACCATCCATCGACCAGAGCAAGTTTTCATTGTGTCCATCGTAGTGGATGACCTGGGCGGGTAAGCTTTTCAGCTTTCGTTTTTCCAGATCCTGCCAGCGATCGAGTACAGGCTTGATATGGGTCGCAAAATAAGCCTTACGGTCATCATGCAGGGACTTGTTTTGCAGGGTTCCAGAAAGTATATTCCAGGGCATGAAATGATCGGCGGCCGGGTGAAAAAATCCCTGTAAACCCTTGCTTACCCTTGCCACCAGTATACCGACCTTGCGTAGTCCATCGAGGCTTAGCGGGGTGATTTTCTGGTATGTTTTTCCGGGTAGGTAAGTCAATACACGTGCTATATGCCGACTACCATCAGCAGCTTTTAGCGTAACTGAAGCCTCACCATCCTTGCTAAGCCTGACCCGGGGTACCGGCAGTGAGCCATC
>JAPUFZ010000001.1 GCA_027293245.1 Gammaproteobacteria bacterium | reverse complement strand
GCATTACTCTACCTCTATCAAATATAAATTCGTATAAATCCGGAATTATTCACTCTCAAAGCCGTCGAGATTCAAATACTAGGGGATTGTGGAAACCCTGCGATTTTTGGGCTTTCCGATTGATATTTCCGTTTAAAATCAATATTTTCACTGATAAAGTTAAATTTATTTATAGTTTTCGAACAATTGCGCTATAAATGACTAAAACAATCATCGGGAACACTGTAATATAAATTGAAAACAGGACTCTGGTTTGATTCAAGACTACCTCTTCAAGTTTCTGGCTGACCGGTGGACCAGGCTTTTTATCAGCCTGGTTCTGTTGGCGATGCTGGCCTTTCAACTGTCAATTGTATTCTGGCAGTTCTACCCCGTGCCCAGCACCGACACGAGCGAATATCGCAGTCAAATAATGGCCGGCGCTGGATCATCCGCGCCGCAGCAGAGTTATCTGGAAAAGGCGCAGGCCATTAGCCGGGCTTATTTATTCGGCAAGCCCGAAGTCGAGGCGGTCACCACGACCGAAATAGCAGAGGCGCCTGAAACCCGGCTTAATTACAAGTTGAGGGGTATTTACTATTCGGTCGCAGGACGCCTGTCGTCGGCGATTGTCGAAACCAGACCCAACGATAGCCAGTATTATCGACTGGACGATGAACTCGCGGAAAACATCACCGTCGCCGCAATCGAGAAAGACCACATACTGATTAATCGCTACGGCAAAATCGAAAGGCTGAACCTCGAAAAAGTGTTTGTTTCAGGTCCCGGCCAGATAGTTGGTCGATCGGCTGAGACCATTGGCTCGGCAAGCTCCACCGCGTTATTGCGCAGTTATAAGAAACGCTACGCCCGCAACCCGATGGCACTGGCGACCCGCTTTCAGGCGATACCGGTGAGGCAAAATGGTCAGAATATCGGCTTCAGGCTCAAGGCCTTACGTGGTGAAAGCCTGCTGAAAAAACTGAATGTTCGGGAGTCCGATGTATTCACCCAGGTGAATGGTATCGGGCTTGACAAGCCATTCCAGGCACTCGATGCATTGAAATCGCTGACCACCTCGAGCAGTGTTTCGGTAACGGTATTGAGGAATGGGGTCGAAGAAACCATGAATTTCAGCATGCAGTGATTTGCCTAATAAATACTATGAACAAAATCCTGCCATTGATGATCCGCCTGCTAGCGGCCAGCCTGTTGGGTTTGCTGTTAGTGGCCGGATCGGCCAGGGCAGAAGAGGTTACCCTGAATTTCAGCAATGCCGACCTGGTCGCTGTAATCAATAGCGTATCGCAGATTACCGGCAAAAATTTCATCATCGATCCACGGGTCAAGGGTAAGGTAACGGTGATTTCATCCAAGCCGTTGAACGAAGACGAGGTTTACAACGTGTTCCTGTCGATCCTGCAGGTGCATGGTTTCGCTACAGTGCCGACTCGAAATGCGATCAAAATCATCCCGGATGCCACCGCCAAGCAGAATTCCGCACCTTTTGGGAGCAAAGAAGGTGACCCGGACGATCAACTCATTACCCGGGTATTAAAAATAAAACACATTAATTCTGCGCAACTGGTGCCGATACTAAGGCCACTGGTTGCCCAGCAGGGGCATCTTGCGGCTTATGCGCCGACCAATGTGCTGATCATTTCCGACCGGGCCTCGAACATTAAACGCATAGACCGGATCATCGCCGAAATGGACCGAAAGAGTGATGCCGATATCGAAATTATCAAGCTCAAACATGCTTTCGCGGCCGAAGTGGTACGGCTGCTATCGAGCCTGAGTACAATTTCGCCTGATCAAAAGAACCTGGCGTCCGCCCAGGTGCGGTTTATCGCGGATGAACGCACCAACAGTATTCTTCTCAGCGGTGAAAAATCAAAACGCCTGCGATATCGCGCGATCATTGCCGACCTGGATTCACCGGTTGAATCATCGGGTAATACCCACGTGGTATATTTACGCTATGCGGATGCAAAAAATATTGCCGAGATATTGACTAAAGTAGGGCAGGAAGTAATTAAGGGTGAGTCGATTAATGCAGATAATATCAAATCCGGAGCCAATCCAGGCACGGTTAGCATTCAAGCCGATGAAGTTTCGAATGCACTGGTGATTACCGCCCCGGCCTCGGTGTATCCGTCACTTCGGGCGGTCATACAGCAACTCGATATCCGCCGCGCGCAGGTGCATATCGAGGCCATCATTGCCGAGGTTTTACTCGACACCTCCTCCGAGTTCGGCGTGCAGTGGTTAATCGATGGCACTAACGATGGCTATGCGGCCCTGTCCTCACGTTTTAGTGGCACGGGTCTGCCGATCGAGGGTCTTATTCCGGGGGATAACTCCGGCCTTGCCGCCATCCCCGATGGTCTGAGTTTAGTGCTGGGAAGCATAGACGATACAGGTATTAGTTTCGTCACCCTGATTCGTGCGCTCGCCGGTAGTTCCGAATCCAATATATTATCGACACCCTCGCTGGTTACCCTCGACAATGAAGCTGCCGAAATCATCGTCGGCCAAAATATACCCATCATCACCGGCGAATCCACCTCGGGCACATCGCCAATTGATACTGCCAATCCTTTCAGGACCATCACGCGCCAGGACATAGGTGTCAGTCTAAAGGTAAAACCGCAAATCAACGAGGGTAATACGATTACCATGACAATCGAACAGGAGGTATCCAGTGTCAGCGCGGCCGCACTCATTGCGAGCGATATTGTCACCAATAACCGCCTGATAAAAACGACGGTTCAACTTGAGGATGGTGAATTGCTGGTGCTTGGTGGTTTGATAGACGACAAGGTGGTCGACACCGTGCAAAAAGTGCCGTTGCTTGGTGATATCCCGATCCTTGGCGCCCTGTTTCGATCCACTACAAAATCTAAAGTTAAACAAACCCTGCTGGTATTCATCAGGGCCACGATCATCAAGGACCCCAAAATAGCGCGTACTCTGAGTCACCGCAAGTATAACTACATGCGTGATATACAACTAAGCAATTATGACGAAGAAAAAGACCAGGACAGGGCTGTAATACTGGAACCTCTCGAACCTCTCGAATAGACACGACAGCACCCGGGTGCCGGTTCTAACGGTTTTGCGATACAATAAGACCCGGCTAAAAATATATTAAACCCAAAAGAAACCCCGGCAAAACCGGGGTAAATTTTTTACCTATCCTCGCTCTTCCCGGCGTCATTCTTAGGAGACTAATGCCTGGAAAGCGGGATTCATGCGTCGACCAAAGCCGACTAAACCAAACAGGACAATCCTGGAAGGAAAATCCAGTCACAACGGCCATCATCTCTGA